>NZ_JAVIYN010000013.1:0-75409 GCF_036665975.1 Jeotgalicoccus huakuii
CCATTGAGTAAGGCGTGTTCTTCGTCAAATATATCAGAAACTGCCTCATTGTATTCTACTTGAGTAATTTCTCCTGCCTCTTGTTGATCTGCAAGTTGTTCAACTTTGTCTTGTTGTGCTTTGGGTAGCCAGTCGAAATCATATCCACCATCTGACCAACCATCACCATCTATATCAGATTCTGCTGGTTGTAAGGTACCCCAAACGGTTTTCGCAGCGTCAAATTCAATTTCATCCGCTTCTGCTTTGTTACCGAGGCCAGTGAATGCTAACGCACCCGCGACCAATAATGAACTCAATAAAGTTACTTTCTTCATAGAAATCCCCTTCCTGAATATCTAACTTTATCTATACGGACAAAATAACACGGTAAAATAAATATTGCAATTATATTACAAAAATATTACATGAATTACACTTTCAACTTTATTATCGCTCTATTTTGGTGCATGTGGATTTTCTTTAGGATGTATGACTTGATAAGCTTCCAACTGCTCTGAATCGATTGTTCGCTCTGTAATCTCATAAGCTTCATGTAAGTTCATTTCAGATATATGGACTGAACCATCTTCATTTATATGCTCAATATAAGCCACATGACCAATTGGGCCTATGTCAGTCTGTAAAAGCGCACCTTCTTTTGGTGTGTTATTTACTATATAGCCATCTTCTTCAGCCTTATTCGCCCAGTGTTCAGCATCACGCCATGATTTTTCAATCATGTTGCCATCAGCTTTGACTTTATCGAATACATAATAGGTACATTCACCTTTGTCATAAGTGTTGTGATGCATTGGATCTCTCATTTGTCTTATATCTTCTTTAATATTTGCCATCCAAGTTGGAGGATCTTCTGCATGATAGGTATTATATAGATAGAAACCGAATAGGCCTAACAATATTATTAAAGTAACAAGTACAATATTCTTTGTATTAATTATGTGCTTCAATTTATCAACTCATTATGATTATATTTTCTGGTTATAATTTTAAAGAATACACGTCCTAGGTCAAATAAAAGGATGACCCAAGCATTTAATATCGTTTATTTTATCCACTTATGAGAAAATAAATGAAATTAATAAAGTCAGATTGCGGGGTGGCATCTTGAAGCAGCAAAGTCTTATATTTACTTATGGTCTTGTTTTTCTAATTACTGCAATTTGGGGACTTAACGTTGTATTTCTAAAGGTATTAGTAGAGAACCTTCCTCCACATACCATGACAGCATTTAGGATAATGATTGCTGGTGTAACTGCTATGCTTATCGTTATTTTTGGAAGGTCATTGAGAGCTTTAACTATAAAAGAGTGGGTGTTTACTGCTTTTGGTATGATTTTTGGGGTCATGATACACCACCTGTTTTTAGCGATAGGTTTGATGACGACGCCAGCATCAACAGGTTCACTCATATTATCTTTAGTGCCATTAGCCACAGCAATATTAGGCATGATATTTTTAAATGAAAGACTAACTAAGATGCGATCGGTTGGATTTGTTTTAGCTTTAATCGGTGTCTTCTTTATACAAGGCGGTTCATTTTCAGGGTTACAATTATCACAAGGCGAATTTGTCTTGTTTTTATCAATGTTTGCACAAGCCATTAGTTTTGTCTTTATTAAAAAGGCGACGGCGACTTTGGATTCTAAACAGGTTACAGCGATTATGAATCTTGCTGGATCATTTGGACTACTGGGTATTAGTTTGATTACTGAACCATCTGGATTGTCTGAGATGACTGATTCGACAATTGGTGTATACGGAATATTACTCTTATCCGGTGTTGTAGCGACAGGTATTGGTCATATGGTCTTTAACTCAGCTATTCAAAAAATTGGTGCTTCTAAAACTGCAATATTTAATAACTTTGTCCCATTCTTTGGTGTCGTATTCTCTGTTATTTTCTTAAAAGAACAAATAGCTGCCACCCAATTGATTGGCTTTGTGTTTATTGTCGCCGGTGTACTCTTTGGTACGGGTTATTTAGAGCGACTATGGATGAAACGTAAATTGAAAAGAGGCTAGAGATTTCAGATTCTCTAGCCTCTTATTTTATGCTGTTTTCTTTTTCTCGTTAAAATTCTTCAGCCAGATGAAGATAAGAGAAGTGATAATGATCCACACAAATATCATGCTGTAACCATTATTTAATTCTTTACTGAAGAAAAGAATTTCTTTTAATCCATCTGCATATATTCTTAAAGGTACCCAAGGATAGATATAATCTCTATAGAAATCAGGTAACATTTCCGGTGGTAATTGAATTGCTGCCATACTAAAGAACATCAAGAGAACAAATAGTACTATACTCGGAAGTTTCAGCCATTTGAGCACTGCAAAAATCATCAACATAAAGGCTGCAATTACTAGTGATAAGTACAAGGCCATTGTATTAAATGACTGATACTGAATATCCATAATTAATGTTGAAAACCAAGTTGCGAAGTATCCTGCTGTTAGTGCATAAACAAATGGTGCTATAGATTGAACTAAGTTAAAGCTGTACTTTTGTCCAAGACTATTAAACCTTTTGCCATTATCTGAGAAGTACAGCATGACTGCACCAACAATAGAAATAATCCATGTAAACGCAAGGAATGCCATTGGAATGTTTGCGAGACTTCCTGCTTCATTGACCTTAATTACCTCAGATTCAATGGGATTAGATATAGCGTCGACCATATCTGGTGAAATTGGTGAAATCATATTAGATAATCCTTGAAGTGGACTATCTGAACCTTGAGCTTCTAAGACAGGTTGCAGTTGAGATTTCATTTCTTCTGTTTTTGTCTCAATACCTGAAACAATCTGTTTGCTGATCTGCTGATTCATCATGGAGACCATATTATTTAGAGCTGTTTCGATTTGAGACGCAGCCATAGCAGAAGCGCCTTCATTAACATATATATTAATATTTGCTTTTGTCATTTCTGCAGATTGTAAGCTCATAATATTCTCTGAAAAATCCGCTGGTAGTTCTATTGCGCCATAAATATCACGTTGATCCATTGCATCTTCCATTTCATCAACAGAATCGTAAGATGTGAATGACACCATATCCGGTGCGTTTTCACTGATTTGATTTTCGATCGTTTGTCCCATTTCACCTTCATCATTAATGACTAAACCGATTGGCATATTATTCGGTTCTACCTTGACTATTGGTGAGAATGCTGGAAGCATGATTAAGGTGAAGACGATAACAAATAAAATTGGGACTAGAAAAATTTTGTTTGAATTTTTTAGTTTATCCATTTAAACACTCCTTAATGAACATATTGTTGAATAACTTGTGACTTTATTGTATTCTGCATTTAAATCAGTTGCCATAAGCAAAAACCGCCATTTTATTGAGTACTCAATATTTGAATTAAATATGTTCATTAAGAAAAGAGGGACACTATGGACCGAAGACAAAAGAAGACCAGACAAGCAATTATCGATGCGTGTTTTGATTTAATGAAAAGTAAAGACTTACATCACATTACTATTAATGATATTGCTGAAAAGGCAGATATTAATCGAGGGACTTTTTACCTACACTTTGAAGATAAGTATGACATGATGAAGCAGTTTGAAAATGAAATGATTGAGAAATTAGAGGATGTCTTTCGGAAAAACTTACCGACTGAAGACTTCAAGCAAGAGTTTTTACCATCTCGTTACGACACCTTAATTCAGGTATTGCGATGCTATGAGGAGAATCAAAAATTGATGCAGCTTATTCTCCAATCTAACTATATCAACTCTTTTGAAAAGAAATTGCAAGATAAGATGTTGTTTATAGTTGAAGGTGAATTTAGTGAACATTTACAACGAATGCATTATGATATTCCGAAAGAAGTTCTAGTGGTTGTATTTACTTCAATTTTCATCGGCTTAGTTAAATATTCATATACTTCAGAAGATGAGCTGGATATAGAAAAAACTGCAGACTATATCTTTAAAATCGTCCTACAGGGTCCTGCAAAAGTGATGGGCTTTTATGAGTCTTAAACTTTCGTTAATGTTCGTTTTAATGTGTAAATATTATCATTTTTAGTCTGCCTCCTAGTTTAATACGAACATTTTAACATAAAATCCAATTTTTATTCGTCATTTACTTGATAATTACACACCTAACCAGTAAAATGTTAGTCATATATACTGACTTTAGGAGTGTGTTTGTAGTGGAATTAATCTATCAGGGTAAGACGAAAGATGTTTTCAAAGATCAGAATGGTGACACTGTACTATATTTTAAAGATGATATGACAGGTAAAGACGGCGTCTTTGATCCAGGAGAAAACCAAGTAGGGTTACAAGTTGAAGGTTCAGGTATGGCTGGATTAGAATTGACGAGTTATTTCTTTGGAAAAATAAACGAAAGTGGCATTCCAACACACTTCCTCAGTGCTGACATTGAAAATCGCTTAATGAAAGTTCGAAAAGTGGCAGTCTACGGTAAAGGATTAGAAGTGGTATGTCGCTTTAAAGCAGTCGGCAGTTTTTACAGACGATATGGTGCTTATGTTGAAGAGGGTGCTGACTTACCTGCTTTAGTGGAAGTGACTTTAAAAGACGACGATCGCCAAGATCCTGTTATCAGTGAATCGACCCTTGAAGCTTTGGGTATTTTATCCGCTGAATCTTATAAGGAAATTACAGACTTAACTGTGAAAATCAGTGAGATTATAAAAGAAGAATTAGCCAAGAAAGACTTAGACTTATATGATATCAAGTTAGAATTTGGTTATGATGAGGAAACAGGAGAAATTTTACTGATCGATGAAATCTCCGGTGGCAATATGCGTGTATATAGAGACGGAGCGTATATTGAACCGTTGAAATTAAATGCTTATCTCTTCAATGAATAAGATAACTTGAGGGTTTACTTTTTTATATTTGAGACATTTTAAGTACAATGAAGGTAACCAATGGGGAGAGGAGCATGTTTGATGAACATTACGATTACCGATGACGCTTTAAAGTGGTATAAAGATGAAGTAGAACTTGAAGCGGGAGATAAGGTGCAATTCATCGTCCAGATATATGGGACAAGTCCAATTCGAGAAGGTTATTCTTTAGCATTTAAGATTGATAATGATGACTCTAAGAAAGCAGTGCATGTTGAGAAAGAAGATATAGAGTTTTACATCGAAGAACAAGATGTGTGGTTCTTTGATGGCTATGATTTAAAAGTCGCCTTTGATGAAGATAAAGATGAAGTGAAGTATGAGTATATAGATCAGTAGGTCAGGTATACTGGACCGGATTGATTTGTGTGCCATCGTGAAAGTAACGACGTCATATAAACAAGAGTATATCAATAAATCAACAAAAATCAGGGTAGGAAATCAACAATTTCCTACCCTGTTCTTACTTTTTAATCAAATTTAAGACCTTTTAATTGTTCTGCAAGAGCATTATTAATCGGTTCTTCTTTTTGATTCACATATTTATTTACCGTGCGCTTATCGACCTTACCTTTATTCTGTTTTTTACGACGGGCTTGGAAGGTAGATAATTTTTCTCTATGACCACATGTACAAGTGAAGATTTGTCCTTCACCTGAACCGCTCAAGGTCATTTTCTTCTTACAGTTAGGGCAGCGGGCATTGGTAGTTTTTGCGACATTTCGCTTGTAACCACATTCTCTGTCCTGACAGACGAGCATCTTCCCTTTTTTGCCTTTGACTTCAAGTAATGGCTTACCACACTCTGGGCAGTCACGACCGGACAGGTTGTCATGTTTGAAGGTTTTCTCACTGGCTTTAATGTCTGCGACAATCTCTTTGGTATGCTGTTTCATGGAGTCGATAAATTTATCCTTTTTCAAATGACCTTTTTCAATTTGCTCCAGTTGTTTTTCCCACTCAGCTGTTGTGACAGGGGATTTTAAAACCTCAGGTGCTAGCTCTAGAAGTTGCTTCCCTTTAGATGTCAGCTTAATTGCCTGGCCATTTTTCTCCAGATAAAACGTATTAAACAGCTTATCGATTATATCTGCACGTGTTGCAACAGTACCTAAGCCACCTGAAGCGGATAATGTTTTCTTATGCTGATCCGCCATATCAAAGTACTTAGCTGGATTTTCCATAGCTTGGAGTAGAGAGGCCTCTGTAAATCTTGATGGTGGGTTCGTTTCACCTGTCGATTGAATAATCTTATTAATAGAAAGGGTGTCTCCAACTTTTATGCTGTGTTCAACATCTGAAGCTGCTTCTTTATATAAAATTTTGAACCCTTGATCGATCACACGATTAAACTTACTGATAAGTGTTTCCCCACTCACCTCAGCAGTAACAGTTGTCTCTTCATATTCATAAGGTGGCAGAAGGACACTTAAGAAACGTTTAACAACCAATTCATAAATACGTTTTTCCCTTTCGGTAAAGTCAGCAAAAAATACCGGACTTTCCGTAGGAATAATGGCGTGGTGGTCACTTACTTTTTGATCGTTGACGAAGGAGCCATGGGCTTTAATCGGTGAACGTAAAATCTTTGCTGCCGGCTTGCTGAATTCTCCGTTACTGCTCGCTTGTACTCTCTCTTTTAAAGTTTCTACAATATCGGACGATAAAAACTTAGAATCTGTACGAGGGTAGGTTAAGACTTTATGACGCTCATATAAGTTTTGAGTTGTCTGTAAGGTTTCTTTAGCTGACATGCCAAAGATATTATTTGCATCTCTTTGGAGTTCTGTTAAATCGTAAAGTCCTGAGGCATGTTGCTTTTTATGTTTTTTCTGAACATCTTTAATAGTCAGTGATTTAACATTTATTTTTTCTTCTACTGATTTGACTTTCTTTTCATCAAAGATACTTGTTTTACCGGAAGGATCTTGCCATTTGAATTTAAGTACAGGTGTTTGTACATCGATACCATAATATATTCTCGGTTTGAAGTTCTTAATGGCTTCTTCACGTGCATGAATAATAGCAAGTGTTGGTGTCTGCACACGACCACAGTTGAGTTGGGCATAGTGTTTAGTTGTCAATGCTCTTGTTGCATTGAGACCGACATACCAATCCGCTTCACTTCTAGCGACGGCAGCATGGTAGAGATTAAGATATTTATTACCTGGCTGTAAGTTCTTAAAACCATTTTGAATTGCCTTATCCGTTACAGATGAAATCCATAGACGTTTGACAGGCTTATTGACCCTTGCATAATCTAAGATCCAACGTGCAACAAGCTCACCTTCACGACCAGCATCTGTCGCGATAATCACTTCATTGACATCCTTACGATTAAGCTGACTTTGAACAGCTTTAAATTGCTTGGTCGTTTTAGGTATATGAGTCAGTTTCAATGGTGTAGGTAACATAGGTAAATCATTTAAATCCCATTTTTGATATTTAGTATCGTATTTTTCTGGATCTCTTAAGGTCACCAAATGACCGAGTGCCCAGGTTACAATGTATTGGTTACCCTCTAAGTAACCATTTCCTTTCTGCTTACAATTCAGTACACGTGCGATATCACGTGCAACTGATGGTTTTTCAGCAAGTACAAGACTTTTTGCCAAAACATTCATCCTTTCATGCGTACTCTAACTATTTTTTGTAACTAGAATCATGAGGAACATCGGTCGACGGACCTCATCTTTCATTTTAGGTCGTCCTATAATTTCATCGGGTGGTAGAGTTTCTTTAAATGATTCTACAGTAAAACCAGCTTGAATCAATTGGTTGATGTAAGTTGAGAAGGTACGGTGATACTTTGTTACCGTAGATTCTAGAAATTGTGTATCTCTCTTACTCTCTATGTTGTAATAATCTATTGGCCAATATAAAGGATTACTATCGTCGTCATAGATCCAATCTTGTTCGGGACGAGATGAAAAGATAGGGTGTTCAACAGAAAATGCAAAAGTACCTCCAGTCTTTAAACATCTGTATACACTTTGACAAACTGTATCAAAGGATTCAATGTAATGAAAGGCTAAAGAACTGATGACAACATCAAAGCATTGATCTGTAAAATTAACATCTTCAATCGAGCTTTGTAGATAGGTAATATTAGGGTCATCAGTCATGTCCTTGGCTTTTCCAATCATTTTCTCAGATATGTCTACTCCAATTACTGAATGTGCGCCTTGCTCGCTTACATAGCGACAATACCAACCTAAGCCACAGCCTAAATCAAGAACTTTTTTATCTTTAAAATCCGGTAACAGTGTTTTGAACATTTCCCATTCCCCAGCACCTTTTAGTCTATTGACTGAGCGTGCCATCTGACTATAGGCATTAAAGAATTTCGGATTATCATACTTATTTTCTTTCATTGGAGCATACCCCTGACTAAGACTGTTTTATTATACTAATTTAACATGAAAAAAGCATACTGAGGGTAATCCCCAGTATGCCAAAATATCTTAACTTAATTATTTACTTACTTCGTATGACCAATTCCAGTACGTGCCATCATAATCAAAGTGGAAGTCGAAACTACCATACTTGAAGTTGAAATCATAAGGCACGTTATGAAGCGGCGCTTCATCTAAAACTTCTGGATTGTGTAGAGCTAACTTAGCGAGGTAGGCTTCATCTGTCGGTTCTGTTAATACCTTATCCTCATATAACCATGACCATTCGTTACCATCATAGCTAAAGAAGAATTCACGATTGTCATAAGTGAAATGATAATTGTAAGGTACGTCGTGAAGCGGCGCTTCATTAAGTTTTTCTGGATTGTTTAGAGCTAGATCAGCAAGTTTCTCTTCAGTCCATGGTTCAGTAATTGGTGTTTCGTCATTATTATCATTGACTGGTTCGTTTGCTGGATCGTCATATCCGTCTGGTATGCCTTTGTTTTGTTCACTTGCAAAGATATCCGCAACGGCTTCGTTATATTCAACTTGAGTAATTTCACCTGAGTCTTTTTGTACGCTTAAGTCGCTAATTTTGTCTTGAGATTCTTGTGGCATCCATGACGCATCAAAGTGTGTGTTTGCCCATCCGTCACCATCTGGGTCAGTACTACTTGGTAGATACTCTCCCCAAACTGTTTTGGCACCACTGGGTTCTTCAGCTTGGTCCGCTTGTGCTGTTGCACCTAATCCATTAAAAGCTAAAGCGCTTGCAATTAAAGCTGTACTAAATAAAGTTACTTTCTTCATTATAAGAAATATCCTTCCTGAATATCTAACTTTATTTCTACACTTAAAATAGCATATGTAATATTATATTTCAAATATGTTACAAATATTACAGAGAGATAATCACAACAAATTCTATTTGCTTCCTTTATATAAGAATATAAGATTAATATAATTGTCAAAAAATTTTCAATAAATAGGATATTTTTAGAAATTCAATTTAATTTTGACATATTTCTGTAACGACTATAAACTGGAGAAGAGATTAGATTTCATACATGCGCTTTAATATAGAAAAGAGGGGATATTATGGCTGGAGAGAAAGATGAGAAAATATTTTCGCGACGCGATTTCCTGAAGACAACAGGTGTTGCTGCCGGTGGGATTGCTGGTGGGGCACTTTTAGGAGGATTTACTGGATTTAAGTTCGGTGAAGACCAATCTGAAGGGGATTCAGCAGAGACGAATACTGGTGGAGAAACAGCTAGCGGCGAAGGTGAATCGGGTCAAGCTTTAGCGGATGCTAGAACATTCATTAGTAGACAAGAGGACTTTGCTGCACTTGCTGCGGCAACGGAAAGAATTTATCCAGAAGATGATAACGGTCCAGGTGCAATCGAGCTTGGTGTGCCGTATTTCATTGATAAGCAGCTCTATGGTACGTGGGGTACGAACGGAACAGACTATCGTATGGGGCCTTATCAACCAATGGCATCAGACACTCATGGTCGTCAGGAAAAGATGGACCGTGGTGAAATGTTCTTGATGGGTATAAGACGTATGATGGAATATGCGGTTGAAGAATTTGATGATGAGTTTGTGAACCTTGACGGAGAGCAACAAGACGAAATTCTAAAAGCATTTGAAGCCGATGAGGTTGAAATAGGTGGTATGAAATCCTCTGCCTTCTTCTCACTCCTAAGAAGTACAACTATTGAAGGCGTGTATTCTGATCCTACATACGGCGGTAACCGCAATATGGAAGGTTGGAAGATGATTCAATATCCAGGCCCACGAATGGGTTGGATGGATAAAATTATGGAAGAAGAGTTCCAAGAGATTGAACCAGAATCTCTAAGAGCGTATCAAGGAGGCGGAATGTAATGGCGACCGAATTAGATAAAGTAGACGTTGTAGTAGTCGGCATGGGTTGGTCTGGCGGTATCGTCAGTGCAGAATTAGCTAAAGCAGGCAAAAATGTAGTCGGCCTTGAAAAAGGACACAATGCGAAGCGTAGTGACTACATCGGTGTTAAAGATGAGCTTAGATTCGATAATAGATTTGAGATTATGCAATCACTTAAAGGTGACACAATTACATCCAGAAACGAAATTGATGAGACAGCCTTACCTATTCGTACAATGAAAGATATGCAACTTGGTGCCGACGTAGGTGGGGCGAGTGTTCACTGGGCAGGTGCGACGTATCGTTACTGGCCATATGAATTTGAAATCCGTAGCCAAACAATAGAACGTTACGGTGAAGATAAGATCCCTGATGATATGAACTTACAAGATTGGGGTATTACCTACGAGGAAATGGAACCCTACTATGAAAAGTGGGAAAAAACTGCAGGTATTTCTGGTGAACAGGATCCACTTGCGCCAGAGCGTAAGATGGAATGGCCAAACCCGCCTTTAAACGAAACACCATCACTTAAGTTATTTAAAGATGCGACAGCGGAACTCGGATTACACCCTTTCCAAATCGCGGCAGGGAACATGTCTCAAAACTATGAGAACCCAGACGGGGAAAAACTCAATGCATGTATGTACTGCTCTTTCTGTACTCGCGCAGGTTGTGACTTTGATGCGAAATCAGATCCACTTGCTACAGTAGTACCAACTGCACTTAGACATGATAACTTCGAATTAAGAACACGCGCAAACGTACGCCGTGTCCTTTATAACGAAGATGATCAAAGAGCGACAGGTGTTATGTATGTAGATGAGCAAACAGGTGAAGAATTTGAACAGCCTGCAGACGTTGTTGTACTAGCTGCATTTGCATTTACAAATAACCGTCTACTTATGTTGTCTGATATCGGTGAACAGTACGATCCAGAAACGCGTGAAGGTGTTATTGGACGTAACTTTAACGGTCAATATAACTCTGCTTTCCATGGTGCAATTGGTTACTTCGAAAATGAGAAGTGGAACCTTTACATGGGTGCTGGTGCACTAGGTGCAGCAGTTAATGACTATGCAGCAGATAACTTTGACCACACTGATTTAGACTTTATTGGTGGAGGCGCGATTGAGTTAAGGCAGTATGGCTTTGGTGCCATCTCCAGCAGTAATAACTATCCAAGTGATACACCAAGCTGGGGTGCTGAGTATAAGAAACAGTCACTTAAATATGCCTATAGTGCACTGCACATTTGGTATACAAGTATTGCGATGTCATACTGGCACAATTATCTAGACCTAGATCCAACTTATAAAGATGAGTACGGAGATCCTCTCTTACGTGCGACTTATAAATTTGGTTCAAACGAACGTCCGATTGGGAAGTTCGGAGTAGAAAAATGTGTTGAGATAATGGAAGCAATGGGTGCTGATATTGTAGAAGCAGACCCACTTCCAGACGAATTCGACCATGTATATGCAGGTGGACACTATACAGGTGGTGTCGTGATGGGTGCAGACCCAGAAACATCAGCAGTGAACAGCTACCTACAAATGTGGGATGTAGACAACCTATTTGTAGTTGGCGGTTCAGCCTTTCCGCAGTTCGGTGGTCACCACCCAACACCAACAATCGGTGCACTAGCTTACCGTGCAGCTGAAGGTGTTGAGCGATACCTTGAAGAGGAAGAACAACTTGTAGAACCACAAACAGAAAGTTCAAATTCGTAAATATTGATTTAATTAGTGAAGCTTTAGATTATTCTAAGGCTTCACTTTTTTGTTCGATGCTTATCTGAAAGTGTATACTGGACTTAACTTAAAATAAAGGGGATATCTTTATGTTTAAACAAGAAGAAACCGTATCATTCTTAAAAGAATTGCTATTAATTAATAGCCCAACCGGCTATACAACGAATGCCATCCGCTTTTTAAAATCTGCAGTTGAGAACATTGGTTATGAAACAGAGGTTACTCCAAAAGGTAATTTAATTGTCAGTGTTGAAGGTGAAGATACAAATGCCACTAGAGGCCTAAGTGCACATGTGGATACTTTAGGTTTAATGGTGCGTTCCATTAATAGTGATGGAACTTTATCCCTTACTAAATTAGGAGGTCCACTTACACCTACTTTAGACGGAGAATATTGTGACATCATCACAAGGGATAATAAGGTGTATACGGGAACTATACTTTCTAAGTCACCATCGATTCATGTGTTTAAGGATGCTGCAACCAAAGAAAGAGATATCGATAACTTAGTGGTTAAACTCGATGAACGTGTAGAAAGTAAGGAAGATGTACAGAAGCTAGGTATACAAAATGGTGATTTTATCGCCTATGATCCAAAAGTGTTTGTCACAGATTCTGGCTTTATTAAATCGAGATTCCTAGACGATAAAGCCTCAGTAGCTCTGTTAGTAAGTATCTTAAAAATGCTAAAAGATGAAAATATTAAGCCGAAGACGAATTTGAAGTTTATCTTCTCTACTTATGAAGAAGTCGGGCATGGTGCAGCTTGGATTCCAGAAGAAATCACTGAACTCCTAGCAGTTGATATGGGTTGTATTGGCCTTGATTTAGACTGTACTGAATATGATGTGTCAATCTGTGCTAAAGATTCCTCAGGACCGTATGATTACGAACTGACGTCTCAACTGATTGAATACGCTAAATTAGAGGACTTGAATTACGCAGTGGATATTTACCCGATGTACGGTAGTGATGCATCAGCAGCATTATCTGGAGGGGCAAACATTAGAGCAGCCTTAATCGGACCAGGTGTCTCTAGCAGTCACGGCATGGAAAGAACGCATGTAGATGCCTTGAAGAATACATTTGAACTTATTAAAAAATATATTGAGAACTAGGTGATCCAAATTGGAATTGCAAGAATTGTTGAAGATTTTAAAAGAAAATCAAATACTACCATAAGGTTCAAAAGAAAATGCGGAAATGCAAAGTGTCTCAGCTGAGACCAGATTGTTATGTCAAAGACTGAACAATGGTATTCATACAGACGATGAGGCAAGAGAGATAATGTCTGAAATTGTGGGTTATAAACTAGATGAAAGTTTTAGAGTCTTTCTACCATTTACGACTGACTTTGGAAAGCATATTAATATTGGTAAGAATGTATTTATCAATTCAGGCTGTCGTTTTCAAGATCAGGGCGGTATAACAATCGGAGACGGTAGCTTGATTGGTCATAATGTTGTGATGGCGACAATTAATCATGACTATGATCCGACTGACCGTGGAACGATGCATCTTAAACCGATTAACTTAGAGAAAAATGTTTGGATTGGCTCAAATGTCACCATCTTGCCAGGTATTACGATAGGTGAAAACTCAGTTGTTGCAGCAGGTTCTGTTGTGACAAAAGATGTCGCACCAAACACTATTGTGGCAGGTAATCCAGCAAAATTTATGAAAAACATAGAGGATAAAATCCAATAAAATTATGGTTTTTCAGTTAGTGATGTGGGTAATGAAAAGTAAGACCAGTTTCAGAAGGTGATTTTAATGTGCGTAAGTTAGAGGATTTTACCTTTAAATTTTTATTTCCAGCAGTCCTTGTGAATTTTATAGTGCTTGATTTTTTGCATGAACACGAATGGGTAACTTTCGGTCTGCAGTTTGGGCCACTTATAGCGGTCATCGTTTTTATCTTGTTGATGGCTGTTTTAGAAAGACGTCCATCTGACGAGGTAGAGGAAATAAAAGAAGATAAGAGAGAAGGTCGGAACCGATACTTATTCATTATTATTTTGATAGTTTCTCTAAATCTATTTTGGGGTGAGCCACGTTTGCCCATCCTCGATATTTCACGATTTGAATTTTGGCTTTGTTTGATTATTTTACCCATAGTTATTGAATTTGATTTTAAAAAGAAAACTGACAACATAAGAGGTTAATTATAAAAGAATGGCATCTGCACTTTGCAGATGCCGTTTTAATTTGTTTATCATACGCGCCAAAGAGAGTCCGCCATTGGCGCACAAACAGAAATACGCGCCAATGAGAAGCCGCTAATTAAACTCAAGTTTAAGAAAAGAAGTTGAAAATGACATACATCACAGGGACGACAGCTAAGGCGGGTAGATAGTTCATTGTTTTGAATGCTTTGATATTCAATATGCCTAAGCCCGCCATCAGAATTAAAATCCCGCCAATAATATTCACTTCGTTTAAGATATCAACATTGATCGCATTTTCCATGAATAATGCGAATAAGTAGATTGATCCTTGCCAAAGAAACACGGCAACTGCTGATAATACAATTCCAAAACCAAAAGTTGATGCAAGCACAATAGAAGTAATCCCATCTAAAATGCCATTAGTAATTAAATATGTATAGTTCTGATTCACTGCTGCTTCGACTGGTCCAAGTATAGAAAGTGTGCCAATACAATAGAGTAAGATTGCTGTAGATAGGCCTTGTGCCAAGTCGCCTTTTGAAAACTTACTCACAGCATTATTAAATTTATCCTCTAGG
This sequence comes from Jeotgalicoccus huakuii, assembly GCF_036665975.1. Classification (NCBI taxonomy): domain Bacteria; kingdom Bacillati; phylum Bacillota; class Bacilli; order Caryophanales; family Staphylococcaceae; genus Jeotgalicoccus; species Jeotgalicoccus huakuii. Next base: position 14,708 of record NZ_JAVIYN010000013.1, read on the forward strand.
TTAAGCATTTGTCCGATAACGCCACCTAAAGCTAACGATAAAATAAATAAAACCGGAAACTTACTTTCTGGCATATATTGAACGATTGCGTTAACACCAATCGCAAGGGCAACGAGACCCATGGCTGTCATCAACACATCGTGATATTCTTTTTTGATTCCCTTTTTAAATAAACTCCCAATCGTCGAACCGATTATAATCATTACAACGTTAAAAATTGTACCTATCATGAAAAATTTCTCCTTACTGCAAACACAAGATAGTTATTATCTTACGCTATTTTAGTATAAAGTAGTATGTGAATCGATAAAAACTTAAAGAGAGGTGCCGAGAATGACTGAAAAATCTGTAGTGAACTTAGCGATGAACAGAGATTTTAATGTTGAACCTGAAAAATTATTTGAAGCCTGGACGAATCCTGACTTATTTAGAAACTGGTTTATGACCTTACAAGCAACTAATAAAGTCGCGAAAAATGATTTACAAATTGGTGGTGAATGGGAAGTTGTTGACCATAGACAGGGGCAAGATTTTAGAGCCATAGGTACCTATAAGGAAATCGTAGAAAATGAAAAGTTAGTCTTTACTTTTAAAATGCCTCAGTTTAGTGAATATGAAGATACGCTATCCGTTGTTTTCGATGAAACATCGACAGGTACTAATATGACATTTAGTCATGATATTACAGTGCTTCATGAGCCTGATTTGACAGAGGACGACATACAAAAAGCAGAAAAAGCATACAGAGATAGTACTGAGGAAGGCTATAATTATATGTTTATGGGATTAAAAGAATTAGTGGAAACGGAGAAGGTAAGTTATACAGGTTAAGGGAATTAAGAGAAGACGTCCAGAACAAAAATACCCGGCTGATAGATACATCAAATGGTGACTAACGGCCGGATTTTTAAATTACTTTAATAGTTAACTGAGTATAATTAATTTCAAGTACATTTGGAAACTAAAGTCCGGCTTGATCAGCGCCGTAGGTTGCTTCTTCTAGACTAAAACCTTCAAATACTAATTGGTCAATCAGACCACTTCTTGAGAATGAACTGTAGTCTAAATACTGTTTAGCAGATTTTTCAGCTTGCTCCATCCAGTCGACTTCAATTTGTTCGACAGCATAAGATGCATCTTCCTCAGGATAACCTTCAAATACTAATTGATCAATGAGGCCTGATTTAGAGAATGCAGAATAATTAAGGTAATTTTCAGCTTGTTTTACTGCATTTGATTGTGACATTGTTTCACCAGATTCCGTACTAGAAGATGTAGCATTCGTTTCACCTTCAACCTGATCAACTGCATAAGTAGCTTCTTCTAATGTAAACCCTTCAAACTCTAATTGTTCAATTAAACCTTCTTTTGAAAACGCAGTGAAATCAAGATAGTCATTTGCTTTAAGAACCGCTTGTTCTGACCAATCAACATCCAATTTTTCTGTAGCCGCAATAGCTTCTTCAGTAGAATAGCCTTCGAACTCTAGTTGATCTACTAGTCCAGATTTAGAGAATGGCATACTAGCAATATAAACTCCAGCAATAAAATCAATTTCAGTAGAGTCATCGACTTGAGTGTTCTCATATTCAGAATCTATTTCGGTATCTTCTTCATCAGTTTTTTCTGCTGCCTCTACATCTGTATCGAGATCTTCAGAGGTTTCTTCTAATTGTGAAATGATTTCATCCACTTCTTTTTGTGTTTCTTCACTAGTTTTTGAAGAACTTGTGGAGCTACTATAATTAGTAGTATCTTTTTCTTCTTTTGATGCATTTGACTCATCTTCGGAAATGGTAAGTAAATTAACAAGTAAAATCATACCTATAAATAATGCAGGGACAGTAAACCAAACTCGTTTATAAATGGGAACTTTTACTTTTTCTTTAGCCATAACATTACCTCCAAATTAATTTACAATATCAGGAATAATTGTATCATGATAACATGACAAATGATATCAAAATATTTTAAATTAGAAATAAAAATGCTTTATATGTTGTTATTCCCTAGGAAATACAAGCATATTTTAAAAAAGACAGGTATGATAGATTAAAAAGATGACAGATGGTTTTTAAAGGGGTGTCTAATTTGGAATATTTATGGCAAAAAGCAGAGGATATAGAATCTCTCTTATATGAATTAATTTCTTGGGATAGTTTATCTGGAAGTCAGGGTGAGATCGACTTTCCACATAAGTTAAAAGAAAAGTTAAAGGAACTGGATTATTTCTCTAAAGCGGAAGATAAAATTCGTTTATTCGATGCTGGAAATAGCCGCAATGCTTTAACTGCCTTATATAAAAATGATGACGCGGTCGATACGGTCGTACTAATCAGTCATTTTGATACTGTAGGGGTAAAAGAATATGGGCAGCTTTCTAAACTTGCATTTGATCCTGAACATTTAACGGCGACCTTTAAGGAACAAACTGAGTTGCTAACTGAAGAAGCGAAAGCTGATTTAGAATCAGGAGAATTTGTTTTTGGTCGTGGCATTATGGATATGAAAGCTGGGCTTGCCTTACATATACATATTTTAGAGCAGGCAATTAAAGAAGAATGGGAGATTAATATTTGCCTGGTCACGGTACCTGACGAAGAAGTCAGTTCAGCGGGTATGCTCTGTGCAGTGCCTGGCTTGGTGCAATTGAAAGAGGAATACGGCTTAAATATTCGTCTGTTCTTAAATGGTGAACCGTCATTCACTCAGCAACCACTAGATAATAATCATTATGTATACTCCGGAACTATTGGAAAAATTATGCCAGCTGCTTTGTTTTATGGAATTCCGACTCACGCAGGGGAACCTTTAAATGGTATTACAGCTCACTACTTATCAGCTTATTTAAACAAAGAGATGGAATTTACTAATCGTTTCCAGGAATCATTTGACGGAGAGACAACACCGCTACCGATTTGTTTACAGTCTAATGATCTTAAAGATAATTATGATGTTCAAACTTCCCATCATTCCTATTCCTTATATAATGTGGTCACGATGGAACAGACGGCAAGAGATGTTATGGGTACCTTTAAGGAAATTGCTGAAGATGCCATGAATCAGTGTCGAACGGATTACTTAAAAATTGCTGAGGCAAATGGAATCAAGCCTTTCACATGTATTCGTGTTATGGAATATCAAGAAGTATTGGAGTATTTTATCGATAAATATAGTAAAGAAGAGGCGGATGCATTAATTGATTCTGTCATTAAAAAAGAACAAGGTGATTTCAGAAAAATGACCTTGTTGATTGCTGACCGCTTGATGGAATACTGTCAGGAGCTTGCACCAGCAACAATCTTAATGTTTGCGCCACCTTATATGCCAGCGGTGAATTCCTCAGATGATGCTTTAGTTCAGAATCTGATTGAGGTCACTAAGACAACCTTTAAACAAAATTTTGATTACGATGTGACGAATAAGTATTATTTTAATGGTATTTCCGATTTGAGTTATGTCAACTATCGAGCCGACGATAATGGCTGGGAAGTATTTATGCAAAACGCGCCGCTCTGGGGAGAGTCTTATCAGATTCCATTTAAAGAGATGAAGATTTTGAATGCGCCAGTTATGAATATTGGGCCATTTGGTAAAGATGCACATAAGATGTCAGAGCGTCTTAATAAAAAGAATGCCTTTGAAATGATGCCAGTGGTGTTAAAAGCGGTTATTCAGTCTGTTAAATAGAGGGCTTGGTTGATGAATCGGTGATAAGTGCCATAAAAAATAAGGAGTGATCACCAAAAAGGATGGAAACGGTGATAAGTGAAAAAAATTAAGCGGAGTTATCACCATCATAGCTCACAGTGATAACTCCAGCTAAACTAAAATTGCATCATGATTTCAAATTCACGATGGTGCGACCTTGTAAATTACCGTCAATAATATCGTGGAGTGCTTGAGGTAGCTCATCAAGACTGACTTCATTAACCAAGTCATCACGCTCTAGGTCGATTTTTAAATCAGTGGCGAGTCGCTGCCAAACCTCTTGTCTTTTTTCCATAGGATAATGTACTGAGTTTACTCCAAGCCAATGAATACCTCGCCCAAGGAAAGGTAGGACACTGGTTGATACTTCTGTACCACCAACAAGGCCAAAAGTGACGACAGCACCTTCTGGGTTTAGCGTTTTTAAAATATATTCTGTCGTACTACCACCAACAGGGTCAATTGCTGCTTGGTACAGTGGTGGATTGACGGGTTGATTATGATCATTTTCTACTTCAGCTCGGTCGATGACGCGTTCAGCACCAATCGATTTTAAATATTCGATACGTGAAGATGAGCCACTACTTGCAACGACAGAGTAACCTAAATGATGTAACATCTGAATAGCTAAGCTTCCTGAACCGCCTGAAGCACCGGCGACGAGTACATCACCACGATCTGGGTGAACACCAACATTTTCTAACTTATCGATAGCAATGCCGATAGTCAGGCCTGCTGTACCTTGAATCATTGCTTCTTTTAAAGTTAAACCATCAAGAAGTGGTAAGACATATTCACCGGGAATTGTTGCATATTCTTGATACCCACCATCGATTTTTGTACCAATGTCATAGCTCGTAGCAATGACTTCATCACCAACTTTAAAACGCGAATCATTGGATTCCTTCACAACACCTGCTAAATCAATGCCGGGTGTGAGAGGGAATTTTTTTGCGATTTGACCTAGAGCAGCTACCATACCGTCCTTATAATTCACACTCGAATAATACACATCGATAAAAACCTCACCGTGACCTAAGACTTTCCTCTCTATAGACTGTATGCTCATTTCTGTACCTTCATTTGCTTGATTGACCACTAAAGCTTTATACGAATTCATAAGCAACCTCCTTTATCTGATTTAAATCTAGTGTACTAATATAAGTTGAAGAATGCATTTAATCGATTCAGCTACAAGAAAATGAATGGTAAGGTATAGAAAAGGAGTGGTGATTGTGAAAATAGTTGTAGCAATGGACTCATTTAAAGGTAGTGTTTCATCTAAAGTGGCCAATGAAGCCGTCGTACAAGGAATAGAATCTGTAATGAGTGAAGCTCGAGTAAAAACTTATGAAATGGCAGATGGTGGAGAGGGTACGACAGATATTCTAATAGAAAACTTACATGGGCAAAAAATTGAAAAAGTAGTAACAGGACCAATAGGCCAAGAAGTAACTGGGCTATTGGGGTTAGTGCCGAGTAAAAACCTTGCGATTATTGAAGTGGCATCGACTTCAGGACTCACCTTGTTGAGTCAAGATGAATTAAATCCTGATGAAGCCACTTCATATGGGCTGGGTGAGTTGATTGATTATGCGCATGCCTTAGGGGCAAGAAATTTCATTATTGGACTCGGTGGCAGTGCTACGAACGATGGTGGTGTCGGTATGTTACAAGCAATGGGTTACCGCTTTCTAGATGAGCGTGGTAAAGATATTAAACGAGGTGGTAAATATTTAAGCCAAATCCATAAAATCATTAAAACACATGAAGCGGCTAAGTTTGATATCTGTAACTTCAGAGTTGCTTGTGATGTGAATAACACCTTGTACGGTGAACAAGGTGCAACTTATATATTTGGACCACAAAAAGGTGTTAAAGAAAATAACTTAGCAAGTCTAGATCAAGGACTTAAAAATTTTGCAGATAAAACATTAGAGGAAATGAATATAGATATATCCGAGATACCAGGTGGTGGTGCAGCAGGCGGTTTAGGTGCAGCTTTTCATAGTTATCTCAAAGGGAAATTAGAAACTGGTGTGTCATTAATCTCAGATATGTTGAATATTGAAGATGAAATAAAAGATGCTGATTTAGTCATTAGTGGTGAAGGTAAATTAGATGCCCAAACAAAAATGGGTAAAGTGCCTGTAGGTATTGCAAAGATTGCCAAAGATAAACAAGTCCCCTTCATCGGACTTGCCGGGAGTTTATCGGCAGATGCTTACGACTTAAATGCTATAGGGATGGACGCAATATTCTCAATCCAAAGTCAGCCAATGACACTAGAAGAAGCTATGAATAGTGAGGTCACTAAGAAGAATATTACAAGAACAACGAGTCAGATCATGAGACTCTTAAAAATAGGCAAATAAAAAAGTAGGTGTTTAACACCTACTTTTTACTGCTCTTCTGCATAGATTTTGTTTAGTGCTTCTTCAAATAGTTCTGGTGGTTGTGCACCGGAGATTGAGTATTTGTCATTGATTAAGAAGAAAGGAACACCTTGAACACCAAGTTGTGATGCTTGTGAGATATCGACATTAACATCTTGACTGTAGTCTTCGCTAGCTAATACATTTTTAATACCATCAGTATCTAGGCCAATAGACTCTGATAAGCGAATGATTGTATCATCGTCATCTAGATTTTCACCTTCAGTGAAGTGGGCTTTGTAGAAAGTTTTAAAGAATGGTGTGCCCTTACCTTCAGAGCGTGCGTATTGGAACACACGGTGCGCTTTAAATGTGCTTGCTAATTTAGCGATGTCATAGTTGATTTCAACACCTGCATTTTTAGCGGTCTCTGTTACTTGGTTTAGCATACCTTCCGCGCGTTCGATTGGTATTCCTTTTAATTTGGAAAATGTTTGAGCATAGCTTTCGCCTTCTTTATGTTCTGCATCAGGCATAAGAAGGAAGCTCTTGTACTCAATCTCAACATCATCTTTATGTTCAAATTTACTTAAAGCATTATCTAAGTTAGCTTGCCCGATATAGCAGAACGGACAAACGAAATCTGACCAAATTGTAATTTTCATTATTTCTTTTCCTCTTTCTCTTCATTAATTGAACCACATACACCCGTTTCAAAGTCACACACCATGCCTTGTGAACTTCCAAGATCCATAGGTTCTATGGTTTGAATCTTACTATCTACTTTTCTTTCTTGTTCTTTATTTGTCATTGATATGCTCCTTTCATAAAGTAATTCTCTATACTAAGGATAGTTTAACAGGGTGAACCCAAAAAGACGAAAATCCTGCCTACACTAAGTAGACAGGATGTATCTTATCTTTCAAAATCTATCAGTTCTTCAGCACCTAGATCGATAGTTGTTTCACTCGGTTTAGTTGTCACAAGGCGTTTACCATTTCTATAAGAGTGCATCACCACTGCTTGTTTACGAATGACATCGTACTCATTATCCGCATTCAACACGATAAAGTTTGCGGGTTTACCGACTTCAATACCGTACTGATCTTTGATGTGTAAGGTCTTGGAACTATTTTTAGTAATGAGATCGATGGAATTGACGATTTCTTCGTAGCCCATAAGCTGTGCGACATGGATTCCCATGTGCAAGACTTGTAGCATATTACCTGTTCCAAGTGGGTACCAAGGGTCAAAAATATCATCATGACCAAAGCACACGTTCATGCCTGCAGCTTGAAGTTCTTTGACACGTGTTAAGCCGCGGCGTTTAGGATATGAGTCAAAACGACCTTGTAAGTGAATATTGATTAAAGGATTAGACACGAAATTTATATTAGACATCTTTAATAAGCGGAATAATTTCGCTGTATAGGCATCATTATATGAGCCCATTGCTGTTGTGTGACTCGCAGTTGTTTTCTCACCTAAACCACGTTGGTAAGCTTCATTCGCAACGACTTCAACGAATCTCGACTGTTCGTCATCAATTTCATCGCAGTGAACGTCGATGAGTTTATCGTATTTTTCAGCTAGGTCAAAGGCGATTTTTAAAGATTCTACACCATACTCTCGAGTGAATTCGAAGTGAGGAATCGCACCGACAACGTCAGCGCCAAGTTTTATTGCTTCTTCTAAAATTTCTTTCCCATTCGGATACGATAAAATCCCTTCCTGCGGGAAAGCAACGAGCTGAATATCTACAAAGTCACTTAACTCTTCTTTGACTTCGATCATCGCTTTAAGTGCAGTCAGTTCAGGGTCAGTGACATCAACATGTGTACGAATGTATTGAATGCCACCAGCAATCTGCCATTTAATTGCTTTTTTCGCACGACTTTTAACATCTTCTATAGTCAGTGATTCCTTTCTCTCAGACCATCTCTGAATGCCTTCGAACAAGGTGCCACTAATATTCCACTCAGGTTCTCCTGCAGTTAAAGTCGTATCTAAATGAATGTGCGGCTCTATGAAGGGGGGTAAAACTAAATCACCCTTCACATCGATACTATCCTCTGATTCTTCTAGCTGATCTTGAGTGATCGTTTTAAATTTTCCATCTTCAATTTCTATATTCCATAGACCTTCTTGTCCTCTTAAAGTTGCGTTCTTAATATTCACGTGCCATTTCATCCTTTCCTTTAAGTGGAGTGTTTACTGTAACTGGTGCATTCATCTCCGCTAATTTCATGCCGACTGCATAGATGACACTTGTGCCGATTAGAGCATTTAATGGTGGAATGCCTGGTACGAAGTTTGCTAGAAGAACACCGGCAATCCAAGCAATTATTGCGACAGGGTTTAAGGCTTTAAAGTTAGCACTTTCAATTGAAGCATATTGTCTTTTTCTTACGATGAAGTAATCCGTTAAGATAATGGCTCCGATTGAAGGTAGGGCTGAACCTAACAAGGTTAGGAAACCCACAAAGTTGTTGTATAACCACATTGCTGCGATTGTCCCTAAGATACCATTGAAGACAACAATATACTTCTTAGGTAGCTTAAAGATGTTTGCAAAGCCAAGTCCTGATGCGTAAAGGGCGCTATCATTCGTTGTCCAGATGTTTAATCCTAAGACGATGATGGCTGGAATCATGAGTCCTTGTAACATCATGACTTCTGAAATATCAGTGATACCAAAGGCCATTGCTCCGATGGCACCAAATAAGAACATTAATGAGTTACCGATAAAGAAAGCAATGACTGTAGATGATACGGCTGATTTAGCAGTTTTACTAAAGCGTGTGAAGTCAGGCGTTAAAGTACCTGCACTGATAAATGAACCGACACAGATTGTGAGTGCCAGAGCGATACTCATGGTTTGACTTGGCTCATAGGCCATAAGTGCTTCCATGCCGCCCATTGAGGCAACTGCATCTGATGTTGAATAAATTCCGAAGACTGCAATTGTAGGGACACTGATGAAACCGAGGATGGCAAGAGCTTTAAGACCGAATATAGATGAAATAGTCATCAAGGTTCCAAAGACACCGATGAGTATGTAGACATTGACACCTGTTGCCATTGAGACAGGGACGGCGAACATGGCAAGACCAACACCGAACCAGCACACTTGAGTGGCTGCGAGTAAAAATGAAGTAATATATGAACCTTCTTTACCGAAGGCATAGCGAGCGAGTAGATGAATAGAGAGACCAGTTTTGGCTGAGATGTAAGCAAGTGATCCAGTGTATAAACCGAGAATTAAATTACCAGCTAGGACAATCCAAATGAAGTTCAAAAGAGATAAACCTTCTCCTAGTGTCCCACCTGACCACATGCTGGCAGAGAAAAAGCTGAGTGATACCATAACGACTAAGATGTTCCAAAATCCTTTACGGCTAGACTGAGGTACTGCTGTAAGTGAAAATTCTTTGTCTTGAATAGACATGTTCATTCCTCCAGATTCTTATTTAAGAAACTGGCGCCGAAAGGGCACAACTTGTTTCATTCAGACAAAAAGAAAGCTTCTTGCCCGAAAGAAGACAAGAAGCTGATTTCTATAATAAAGAAGATTAAACACCCAGAATTAGGATATGTTTAACCGAATCGATATTATACGCGCTGTCCTTGTCAGTCTCTCTGGACTGAGTTAAAGGCACCAGTATTTAGTTCATGAATAGTATTACATATAAAAGTTGAACTGTCTACTTAATATTTTACGTTTAAATATGCATAATAAAGTTTAATTATAAATTCATCATATGGTAATATAGAAACAATCATTTAACTAAGGAGTGTGAATGAATGTCGGTGAATTCATCAAAAAACAAGAAATTGAAGAAAAGATGGGAGTTTCCGGATACATATGTCATAGTATTTGGAGTAATGTTGCTTGCGGTTCTAGCCACATACTTAATGCCAGCAGGATCATTTGAACGAGAGGAAATTGAAGGGGTAACGACGATTGTACCCGATACATATGAAACGGTTGAAAGTGAACCTGCAGGATTAATGGATGTCTTTTTAGCGATTCAAACTGGGATGATAGAGAGTGCGGATATTATATTTCTAGTTCTATTTGCAGGTGGGATGTTCGAAGTCATTAATCGCTCAGGTGCTATACAGGCAGGAATATATTCTGCAATTGATAAGATGCAAGGGAGAGAATTTCTATTAATCTCATCGATTATTGTTCTCTTTGCAATCGGCGGTGCGGTTGGTGCATTAGGTAACTCGGTCATCGCATTTGTAGTCATTGGGGTAATGTTAGCAAAAGCGTTAAAACTCGATGCCATTGTAGCAGTTGCAATTACATTTAATGCGGCCTTTATTGGTTTTTCAGCAGGATTCTTAAATCCATATACAGTGGGTGTTGCACACAATATAGCTGAACTACCACCTTTTTCGGGAATGCTGATTAGATTGATTGCCTTTGTGATTTTAACTGCTGTAACGATTTGGTTTACATGGCGATACTGTAAAAAAATATTGAATGACCCTACAAAAAGTATTATGGGTGTTGAAGCATCAGCAGAAGAATTTAAGAACACAGAAAAGTTTACTATAAGACATAAATGGATACTGGCTGTGACCGCTCTAGCCTTAATCTTCTTCATATTTGCAGTGATCCAGTTCCAATGGACGACCAATCATATGGCTGCCTTGTTTATCATCGTTGCAATTATTGCAGGTATGATTGCTCAGATGAACTATAATGAAATTACCTTAACTTTCTTGGAAGGTTGTAAAGGACTCGTATACGGTTCCTTAATCATTGGTTTAGCAAGAGCAGTACTCATTATTATGGAAGACGGCATGGTTTTAGATACATTAGTTAGTGTGCTATCAGATCCTTTATCTGCCTTACCTCCTGTTGCAACAGCAATAGGTATGTTCATCATGAACTCAATCTTTAACTTCTTTGTTCCGTCGGGCAGTGGACAGGCTGCAATTATGATTCCGATTCAAGCACCACTTTCTGATATGGTAGGGGTGACCCGTCAAGTCGCAATACTTGCATTCCAGTTTGGCGATGGCTTCTCTAACTCACTTTTTCCAACGTCAGGCACACTAATGGCGAGTTTAGCTGTTGCGGGTGTACCGTGGATTAAATGGGCAAAGTGGTTCTTGCCGTTATTTATTATCTGGTCAGTCATTGCTATGATACTATTAGTGGTAGCAACATTGATAAATCTAGGACCATTTTAGATTTAAATACGATGATACAGGTGAGGGCTTAGATGGAAATTTATAGCTATAGAAATGAAAAGGTTAATGCATCTGCAGATGATATCTTTAGTGTAATTAATGATGACAATCAATTAATAGACATATTCACCATCCTAAAGGAAGTTGAGTATAATACGAAAGAAAAACGTGCTAAGGGTACAAAATTTAGAATAACGCTAGGCGTTAGAAATAAGACATACAGATTTAGAAATGAAATAGTTGAATACAGCGAGAATCGTAGTATTACAATGAAAACTAAGCTTAAACAAGGCGTTATTACAACGTTATTTAATATCGTTCCAAATGGAGAATATTCAGAGCTAACTGTACGCTCTAGCATCGATAGTAAAAGGGGAGTCAGAATGTTTGTAATGACAGTGAAACCTATTGTGAAGGCTGTTATGAATAAAGAAATGAATAAATTAGTTAAATATCTAGAAGATAAATCAGCCTGATCAATGAAAGGGATTATTATTAAATGAAGAATAAGAATAAAGGTAATACCGAATGGACAGTAGAAAAGAATAACGAACTACTTGAATACCTATTTGAAGTGATGCCAAATAAGAGCAGAAGTACAGTCAAAGGAATGTTAAAACGAGGCCAAGTTACTATTAATGGTAAACCGACGACACAGTTTGATGAATGCTTGAAAAAGGGTGATGTCGTCACCTTAAGAGACCGTGCCGCATCGCCTGATGTTAAGATGAAAGGCATAGAGATTGTCTATGAAGACGATGATATTATTGCCATTGAAAAGTCACATGGACTCTTAACTATGGGCTCTAAACTCGAGAAAAAAGCGACAGCCTTTAGAATGTTAATGGATTATGTACAGAGTATCAGACCAAACAATCGCATATTTATAGTACATCGTTTAGATAGAGATACTTCAGGTGTGATGATATTTGCAAAATCACGTGTAGTACAACAAAAGTTACAAAATAACTGGAAAGACATCGTAAGTGAAAGAACTTATATTGCCTTAGTAGAGGGCCAAGTTAAAGAAGACGGGACGATTACTTCTTGGCTTAAAGAAGATAAGACCTTTAAAATGCATTCAAGTCCTAAAGACAATGGTGGGAAAAAAGCAATTACTCATTACCAAGTGATGAGAAAAAATCGTCGATTTTCTCTATTAAAAGTCAACTTAGAGACGGGACGAAAAAATCAGATCCGTGTGCATATGGAAACGATTGGCCATCCAATAGTAGGCGATAAAAAATATGGATCAACAACCAAACCAATCAATCGCCTTGGTCTTCATGCAAGTGTTATAGAGTTTAAACACCCAACTAGTGGAAAGTCTTTGAGGTTTGAATCAAAGCCACCTAGCAGTTTTACAAGAGGGTTTAAATAGAAGCTAGCCAAACCGTATTGGGGTTTGGCTTTTTGTAATTATTATAAATAATTGTTTCAGAACTGTTTTAATTTCGATATAACTGTGTTAGCATTACAAGTTGTCCAAGGCTTTATTTTAAGTCAAGTAAAATCCTTTTTAGCTGTGAGATGCACTCACTGCAGTTTTTGACATGATTTTTCATGTAACATTTCTATTTTCTTTTTTTAGGGAAGTTTCAGTTCCCAAATTTCACGATACAGCACGATAAACTATCATTTTTAAGACTGGCGTTTTTGTTTTGTCTTAATCACAGAAACTATATTTACAGGAGGTATACTTTTTTATGAAAGAAAAAAAATCGGTACTCACACCGGTCTTTTACGTTTCTGTTTCATTAGCAGCTGTCTTCATTTTATGGGGTGCATTTTTCCCAGAAAATGTTGGTTCAGTTCTTGGTGTAATTAACAATTTTATTTCTAACCAACTTGGTTGGGTTTACATGCTGGGCATGACAGCTTTTGTTATTTTTGCGATTTATTTAGTTTTCAGCCCATACGGTAAGATACGTTTAGGTAGACAGGATGAAAAACCACAGTACAGTTACTTTACTTGGTTCTCATTCTTATTCACAGCAGGTATGGGTGTTGGTTTAGTGTTCTACGGTGTTAACGAACCTGTAACTCACTTCCACAACCCACCATCGGCAGAGCCTGGTTCTATTGCTGCTCAGGAAGAATCTATGATGCATACACTGTTCCACTGGGGAATTCACCCTTGGGGTGTATACGCAGTAGTGGGTCTGTCTCTAGCTTACTTTAACTTCAGACACAATGCACCACTACTTATGAGTTCAGCCTTATCACCTTTAATTGGTGAACGTTCTAAAGGATGGTTAGGTACAGGTATCGACTCTCTAGCAGTATTCGGTACAATTTTCGGTATCGCAACATCACTTGGACTTGGTGCAACTCAGATTACAGCAGGTCTTAGCTACAGCTTTGACGGCATTGAAAACAATGTTTGGACGCAGACAATTATCGTCCTAATTATTACTGTAGCCTTTATGATTTCTGCATCTACAGGTGTCAATAAAGGTATCCGTTACTTGAGTATTGGTAACGTTATTATTGCGATAGCCTTAATGTTATTCGTATTTATCTTTGGTTCATCTGTACAAATGCTAGAAGCATTTATGACGAACTTAGGTAACTACCTTAATAACATAGTCAGTATGACATTTAACATGAATTCATTTACAGGCGAGCGTTCATTCTTAAATGACTGGACACTATTCTACTGGGCATGGTGGATCGGTTGGGCTGCCTTTGTTGGTAGCTTCATCGCACGTGTGTCACGCGGTAGAACAATTAGAGAATTCATCGTTGGTGTGATGGGTGTACCGGTTGTCTTCAGTGCGATTTGGTTTGCGATCTTCGGTGTTGCTGGTATTGAATCAGATAACATCTTAGGTGGCGGAATCTATAGCTTAATCGAGACTGAAGGTAATGAAGTCGCTCTATTCGCATTCTTAGAAAACTACCCAGCTGCACCATTAATTATGGGTGTTGCGATACTACTTATCGCTTCATTCTTTGTAACTTCAGCTGATAGTGGTACATTCGTAATCAGTATGTTAACAACTGGTGGTTCATTAAACCCACCACTTAAAGTTAAATTAATCTGGGGTGGTATCTTAGCTGGTACTGCTATCGTATTACTATGGTCTGGTGGTTTATCAGCCATTGAAATGGCGATGTTAATCGCAGCCTTCCCATTCACGTTCATTGTTGCTATGCTCGGTATTTCTCTATATAAAGCCTTACGGAGTGAATATGGAATTATCGAATTAGAAAGACAACAATTACTTTATAAAGATTCTCATAGAGTAAAAACTGAGAAAGAACTTGAAGAAAGAAGAGAAGCTTTCGAAGAAACATTACCAGATGAGATTGCGCCACACCTTGCAGATGATGGTAGCGAAGAAGAAAATAAATAATAAAGTTATTGTTTCACTGCTTGGCTTAATTAAGCCAAGCAGTTTTTTTATGATTAACTTAAATAAAAAGGGGAATATATAAAAAATAAAGACTGTTTAAATACAGTAAGAATATAGGAGTGTTTTCTATGGGAATATTTGGCTTCCTAAAAAATGAAGATCAAATAGATGATGAACAACTAAAGAATGGTGAGCCCTACGTTGAGCTGTCCACCGGTTTAGATGATTATGAAAATCCTTCATGGTCACAAGTAGAAAGTGCTGTACATGATGTTGTGGATTCAGAAGATAGTTTTGCGACCTTATCCTTTGTTAACTACAACCTAGAAGTGGATACAATTCAATGTATTAAAGATGAGGAATACTACTCATTTGAAGCGCTCCCTGCAAAAGATTCAGAGGAATTTGGGAAGATATATCATAAGGAATCATTAACACTAGAAGAAGTTGTTGAGTTATTTAAAACATTTTACGACACACAAAAAGTGATTGGCTACAAGGCCTTTATCGAAGATCACTTTCAAGAATAAAAATTACCCGGAGCATATCAATGACTTGCTCCGGGTAATTATTTATACAATACCTTGTATTCTTAAGATTATCTCAGCGACAATGGCTGATCCAAGATAAGTTCCTAATAAGACGAGCATACCAACGATGATTGTTTTCCATCCCATCTTAGCAAAGTCTACCCATGAATTACCTATGGAAATACCTGCATAGGCAAGAATCGGTGTAGTTAGAGCAAGTAAATTTACTTCTGAAGTCCAAGCGACGATTTTTCCCGAACCTGGGAAAAATGGCATCGTAACTACAAAGGCAAGTATCCCGATATAAGCAATGGCAGGTAGCTTCTTAAAAGGTAAAGCTTCATGAATGACCATTCCTATTAGAACAATAATCATTAAAGTAATGATTCCGGGTAAAGCTGTTAAAGGCATGACCTCATAACCGATGAAATTACCAACGAGCGTCATGATGGCGACAATACTGAGAGTGAGTGTCCAATCTATTAGTTTTCCGACCATACCTATTCACTCTCCTTGGCTTTTTTATTTTTAATTCTCGACATTAGAGAAAAATATTTTTCAGTTAAAGGTAAACCTATAAAGATACTCATGTATAAACCTGTGACGGATGTAAGTAAATTACTCGCTCCAGAATAGGCAGTGATGAGATCTGCTTGATCAGGATACATGGCAACGAGTGGACCGAGTGAAGCGGCTGTCATACTCCCGCTTCCGATTCCTGTTGCCATGGCGAATGATAGTGGACTAATCGGAAAAACGGACGCAAAGAAACCAGAAGTCAGCCCTAAAAATATTGCACCGAATAATGTGCCGAATATATACATGGATACAACACCACGACCTTCTGGTGAAGAGACTCCATATTTTTCTGATATTAGTGCTAAGTTGGATTCTCGACCAATTGAGTGTGTCATACCAATAGTTTCTCTTTTTAACCCGAGAAACACAGCAACTGGTAAGGCGATCAATATTGTCGCTAAATTACCGAATTCTTGAAAGATTAGTGCAGGACCTGCCTGAATCAACTCAGGTAGAGCAGGTCCTGCTTGAACACCGAATTTTGCAATCAATAAGGTGACAGACATAAAGACCAAGGATTCAGCTTTACTTGATTGAACTTTACTAATTAATGGTGTAAAGAAAGTTGCTAGACCGATAACAACAGCATAGAGCATTGGCAGTAGTAAAACAGTACCTGGACCAATTTGAAATTGATGCGTACCGATTAACTCAGTTATGATGACGATGGCAAAGACAACAGCATGCAAGCGCCAATCTTTCCATAAGTTTAGTGTAGTATTCTCCATGACATATCCCCACTGTTATTTATTTTGGTTCATGTATTCAACAGTCGATTTAGCTAGTACTTTAGCTGCTGTGAGTAAGGCTTTTTCATTAATATCAAATTTAGGATGATGATGTGGATATGGATTATCTGTATTATCTGGTTGTGCACCAGTAAAAATGTATGTGCCTTTAACTTCTTGTAAGTAATATGAATAATCTTCTCCACCCATAATCGGTTCAATTTCTTTTACAGTGGCGACATCAGGTACGGTTTCTGCAACTTTTACGACAAATTCAGTTTCTTCTTTGTGGTTAATGAGTACTGGATACCCACGTTCATAGTTAAATTCGTAGTCTGCACCGGATAGTTCACATGTTCCCTTGATAACCCTTTCCATTTCTTGCTCCATCAATTCACGTGTTTCCTCGTTTAAAGTTCTCACAGTGCCCTTGATTTTAGCTGTATTTGCAATGATGTTATAAGGACCAATTGCCTCAAAAGAACAGACTGATAGGACTGCAGACTGAAGCGGGTTGACGCGTCGGCTAACTATTTGTTGAAAATTATTTACGAGCTGAGACGCAATTAAAATGCTATCTTTTGTATCTTGAGGCATGGCACCATGCCCGCCTTTACCAAGAATCTTCACTTCAAAAGAATCAGACGACGCTTGAAGGGCATCAGTGCGGTAGGCAATTTCATTCAATGGAAGTTGTGCTTGTAAGTGAGTGCCAAAGATGACATCAACACCTTCAAGAGCGCCGTCTTCAATCATAGGTTTCGCACCACCCGGTGGTAATTCTTCAGCGTGTTGGTGGATGAATACAACATTACCGTGAAGTTCATGCTTGTGTTTATTTAATGCCTTAGCAACACCGAGTAAAGTAGCGGTATGGCCGTCGTGTCCACAAGCGTGCATTACACCTTCGTTTACAGATTTGAAGTCGAGCTCGGTTTCCTCTTCAATCGGCAATGCATCAAAATCGGCACGTAAGGCAACCGTAGGTCCGTCATGCTCCCCTTTTAAGTAAGCGACGACACCATTACCACCGACACCTGTCCTTACTTCGTGGCCAAGTACTTCATGAAACTCAGCTATGTATTTAGGTGTTTCAACTTCCTCGAATGATAATTCTGGATGTTGATGTAAATGTCGACGTATTGAAATGATTTCTTCGTTTAGTTCATCTAGACTAGCAAAAAGTGTTTCCATTCCTATCAATCCCCTTTTTATAATAGTAATTATATTGCCAAATTATATGCTTAAATATCTGTTAAGTCAAAATAATCTGAAATAATTAGAGGATATAGAAATGAATTATAGAGAAAACAAATTAAGAGTGGTGACAATGTTTAATCGTCACCGCTCTTAATACCGGAAATCAGTTCTTGTTCTGCCTTATTACTATTAATGATATAGCGAATAATAAATTGACTTGCTAAAGTGATTGCCTTATCACTGTACGGTAGATTTTCTCCTGCCCTTAGAAGCCCTTGATATAGGTCACTTACTGTCCATTGTTTCATGAGTAACAATGAACGGTATTTTTCAACGGTGTTGTTATCAATATCAAAAAATATTTCCCCAGGTGTGTGTGTCACTTCAAGATAGCGCCTCATAGCTTCTAATACGATGAGTAAAGTGAAAGAATTTAAATGATTGAGGCTTTTACTCTGTATATAGTGTACCTTATCGTAGTAATCGGATAGTAGGAGATGACACTTAATGACTTGGTAAGTATTTTGATGAGATGCGATTACCTTTTCGTGGAGTTTGATAATGACTTCTGAATTGGTGAGTGTGGGGTGATCAAGGTAAAATGAATATGCATCATCAATTGTCAAAGGGCCATTCATACTCATATAAACAAGAAATCTTGTTTGTTCCATTAGTTCCTGTAAACTTTCATCAACGATATAAACAGACTCTACTTGTAAATGACTTAAGTCAATTACACCATCATACTCATGTAAGCGTGATAAGAGGATGTCCTTGTTCCCAGACACTTTTAAATCATGTGCTCTGAGAAGTTCTTTAATTACAGGAATCGTGAATTGTGATAATTTAGTAGCTAGATGTGTGGATTCGTGTAAATGACCAGCAGACAGTAAATGTTCTAAGCGTTGGTCTATAGACTGAGCTTCTGTCGACCAAAAATAGTAACGTTGTAACACATGTTTTGGCTTATCCTTTATTTGATGAAGGAATAAAAGATCTGTTGCATTTAAGGTCAATAATATCACATCCTTTACGAACGTATGTTTGATATAATTATAGATGAAAAATTAAACGAGGTGAAGTAATATGGCAGAGCATAAAATTTTTAAGATGGCAGTATCTAGTGTTTACCCTCATTATGTTACAAAGGCAGAGAGAAAAGATAGAACCAAAGAAGAAGTGGATGAAATTATCACTTGGTTAACAGGATATTCGAATGAAGCACTTCATGAACAACTCGAAAAAGGTGTTAATTTTGAAGAATTCTTTGATAAAGCACCGAATATGAACCCAAATAGACGTGAAGTCAAAGGTGTTATTTGTGGTGTAAGAGTTGAAGAAATTGAAGATCCTTTAATGCAGGAAATTCGCTATATAGATAAGTTGATTGATGAACTTGCTAAAGGTAAAAAGATGGAGAAAATTTTAAGAGAAGGATAGCCAATAACTCTGCAGAATATTCTGTAGAGGTATTTTATTTTCATAAAGATTAGTGTAACTTATCTTTATAAGGGGGAATTGAAATGAAAGTTGAAAAAGTAGCAATTATAGGAGCGGGAAACGGTGGAATCACAGCAGCAGCGGACTTATCTGATAGAGGCTTTGAAATTACACTTTATGAAAATGAAAGTTTTGCTAGTAATTTAGAAAAAATAAGGGAACTAGGTGGTATACATTTTCATGAGAATGGAAATGACAAGTTTGTTCCTGTCTATAAGGTCACTACAGATATAAAAGAAGCTATTGAAGGTGCAGAAGTGATTATGTTAACAATCCCTGGATTTGCTATAGAAAATATGGCAGAAGCTCTTGCCCCATTTGTTCAAAAAGAACAAGTAATAATGCTAAATGGGGCAGGTGCTATGGGGGCAATAAGATTCACAAACAAAGTTAGAGCGCTCGGTTTTGACAAAGAACTTAAGATTGGAGAAACAAACTCTTTAACTTACGGGACACGTGCATTTCCAGCGGAAGCAAAAGTTGAGCTTGGGTTAAGAGTAAAAAAACTATTTTTCTCAGCCTTCCCAGCTAGTAAAACGAGTGAGTTAATTGATAAGTGTAAAACGTTGTATGACTGCTTAGTACCAGCTAAAAATGTATTACACTCGACCATGGAAAACGGAAATCCTGAAGTTCACCCTGGCCCTTCTTTACTTAATGCAGGACGAATTGATTATTCGAATGGTGAATTTTACTTATACAAAGAGGGCATTACAGAACATACAGTTAGATTATTACGCGGAATAGAAAGTGAACGAATTGCTATTGGGAGAGCCTTTGGCTTTGAGTTAGAAGATGCAATTACGAGTCGCTATAACAGAGGATATTTCGAGAACAATGAATCTGATATACAGACTTTGTTCAATGAGAGTAAGGTTTATGGAAATATTAAAGGACCAACTGCTGTGGACTCTAGATACTTCACTGAGGATATTGCAGACGGCTTGGTTTTTTGGTCAGACCTTGGAAGAGAAGCAGATGTTCCGACTCCGAATATCGACGCAGTCATTACAATTGGAGGAACAATACTAAATAGGGACTTTCATAAAGAAGGCTTAACGCTTGAGAAAGTTGGACTATCTAATTTGAGCGTAAACGAAATTATCAATCGTTTGTAAAAAAATTAAACTAAGGGGAAATTGTTATGAAGAGAGCACCAACTTTATTTGAGTCTATTTCTTGTTTTGTTTTTCTAGCTGTTGTTATTGGTATCGGCTTTGGATATTTTGAAATACCGATCCAGCCATTATTATTACTATCTGCAGCATATGCAGCTTTTATTGCATACAGAGTAGGGCTAAGTTGGGAAGACATGGAGAAAGGAATTTCTACTCGCCTGAATACAGCAATGCCAGCGATATTTATTATTTTTGCAGTCGGGATAATAGTTGGAACTTGGATATATTCAGGAACAGTTCCCATGCTAATTTATTATGGATTACTCATAATTGATCCTCAATATTTCTTAGTAACCGCCTTTGTAATTTCAGCCATTGTGTCAGTAGCAACAGGAACAGCTTGGGGCTCATCTGCTACAGCGGGTGTCGCATTGATGGGTATCGCAGTAGAAATGAATATGCCCCTAGGTATAACAGCAGGCGCTATTATTTCTGGTGCTATTTTTGGTGACAAATTATCGCCTTTATCGGATACAACTAACTTAGCACCATTAGTTGTAGGTGTAGACCTTTATGATCATATTAAACATATGTTATGGACAACCTTACCTGCATCTTTAATTGGTATAATCGTCTGGTATATTGCAGGTATGCAAATCGATGCGAGTAGCGCTTCTGGAAATAGTGTGAGTGGTTTAACAACAGATTTGGATCAAATATTTAACTGGAATATATTTATGCTTCTACCTTTTGTATTAATTCTATGGGGCGCCTTCTTTAAAAAACCGATTGTTCCAATCATGTTATTATCCTCAGTTGTTGCAGTGATTATTGGGGTATTATCCAATGGTTTTTCTCTCGTTGATGGCTTTACAGCAATGGCCAATGGCTTTTCGGTAGATATGGTCAACTCTAATGCAGAGTTTTCAGAGACAGTCCTTTCACTACTTAACCGCGGTGGAATATTCTCAATGGTAACAATTGTCGTGACAATCTTTTGTGGATATGCCTTTGCTGGAATAGTAGAAGCAGCAGGATGCTTAGATAGAATATTAGAATCATTTACAAAAATGGTTCAATCCATTTGGCAAATTATTGGATCAACAATTTTAGGTAGTATAATCATTGTATTTACAGCTGGCGTTGCATCGATATCTATTATAATGGTTGGTGTTCTAATGAAGGACGCATACAATAAGAAGAACCTAAATTTGCTTAATCTATCTAGAACATTAGAAGACTCTGGAACGATGATTTTAGGATTTGTACCATGGGGTGTTTCTGCTATTTACTACATGGAAGTGTTAGGTGTAGGGGTAGGAGATTATTGGATGTGGGCTGTCCCATGTTACCTCTGTATTGTATTTGCCATGATTTATGCAGTAACAGGAATCGGAATGAAGAAAAAAGCTGCCTAGGTGTTGCAAATTTTTATGATATCCTAAAAGAAAAAAGAGGTGCGTTATTTTATGAGGATTTACTTAGCAAGTCCATTTTTCGATAAAGAACAAGTTGAACGTGTAAAGCGTGTTGAAGCGGCATTGGAAAAGAACCCAACTGTAGAAGAAGTGTTTTCGCCACGTTTACAACAAGATGATCACCTTGAACATGGTTCTGATGAATGGAGAGAAACAATTTACAACAACGATATCAAACATGTAGAGTGGTGCGATGCAGTCGTCGCAGTTCATGATTACGTCGGTGAACATGTCGACCCAGGTACTGCTTTTGAAATTGGTTATGGTAAAGCTTTAGATAAATTCATTGTTTTATACCAAGAAAAAGATCCTATAAAAGAAGCGCCAGTTAACTTAATGTTAACTGATTCATTGGATGCTTACCTCCAAAACATTGAAGATCTAGCAACTTATGATTTCAATGAAAAGACACCGATTCGTTATGAAAATTACACTCACGCTCCGGTTGCGAAAGATGAGGCGTAGGCTTGTTTAATATACATCCCGTTAAACTACAGATATGTGTAGTTTAACGGGATTTTTTGTATTTGTTGAGAGATGGTAATATTCGTTTTTGTTTCGAAGGATAGGAATTACAAAAGAAATCCTTCGAAACAAAAACGAAGCGGATCTAATAGGATAGCTAAGACTCGAAATAAAAACGAGGCGGATCTCCTATCTTCATCACACTAAAAATCATGCAGTTCTAAATTTTCTGTATGTTATGGCGTACAAAAATATGTTATAGTAACTTAAATTGATGTGGAGGTGAATGGTTGATGAAAGAAAATATAGCATTAATCGGAGACAACTTACAAAGTATACGTAAGGAACGTGGATTAAGTCTAGATAAGACAGCTGCGCTTACTGAGGTGAGTAAGGCGATGCTCGCTCAAATTGAGAGAGGGGAGTCTACTCCTACAGTCACTACATTATGGAAAATAGCTAAGGGCTTAAAGGTCTCGTTCTCATCTCTGATTACTCAGCAACAACATTCTATTAAAGTCATTCGTCAAGATGATGTACATACTGTTACAGAAGAAGATGGAGCCTATAGGGTTCATAATATCGTACCGTTCTCACCTGAGAAACTATTTGAATTGTATATAGTAGAAATTGATCAAGGATGCCGTCACTACGCAGAAGCTCATACTGCAGGTGTGGAAGAGCATATCTTTGTTAACCAAGGTAGTTTTCAAATGGATGTTAATGGGACAGTGACTGATTTAAAAGAAGGTGAAGCCATAATTTTTGATGGTAGCCAGACACATACATATATTAATCCAGGCGATGAATTAGTGAAGTTAACAATGATTATGTACTACAAAAATTAAAGAAGAAGGTGTAATCATGACATTTGATGAACATATAAAAACAATCAAATACGTCTTCCCGAAAACAATTCCCATCATGGCCGGCTTTACCTTCATTGGCCTTGCCTATGGGATATACATGAATTCCCTCGGCTTTGAGCCAATTTACGCCATATTGATGAGTATCTTTATTTTTGCCGGATCCATGGAATTCGTTGCCGGTAGTATGTTACTCGGCGCCTTTAACCCGGTCAGTGCATTTATCCTAACCTTAATGATAAATGCCCGTCATCTGTTTTACGGCATTGCCATGCTCGATAAGTTTAAGGGTGTAGGTAAAAAGAAAGCCTATTTAATCTACGGCATGTGTGACGAAACCTTCGTCATCAACTCTACGTCCAAGGTGCCGACACACATTAATTCAGGTTGGTTTATGTTCTATGTGACCTTGTTTAATCAGATTTATTGGGTAGGTGGCACAACATTAGGTAGCCTTTTTGGGACTGCAATCCCCTTTAACACAGAAGGTATAGAGTTTGTGATGACAGCACTCTTTGCTGTGATTTTCTTAGATCAATGGAAAAAGGAAAGATATCATATTAGTTCCATCATTGGAGTTGGTGCCTCAGTACTCAGCTTAATTGTTTTTGGCAGTGAAAACTTCATTCTACCTGCCATGGTCATTATAATAATTGCCCTAACGGCAATCAAAAAGATGATGTCTAAAAGAGAGGTGATCTCGTAATGTCCTTAACAGAAGAAATTATCATCATTGCTTGTGTAGTGTTAGGTACGATGACAACGAGATTTTTACCATTCCTCATCTTCAACAATGATAAAGAAACACCAGCCTATATAAAATATCTCGGCTACATGTTACCGCCTGCAGTTTTTGGGTTACTCGTCGTCTATGCACTGAGAGAGGTAGACGTGACTTCATTCAGTGGTTTTGTTCCAGAAGCTTTGGCAATTGGATTGATTATAGTGCTCCACTATTGGAAAGAAAACATGTTGCTTTCTATAGCAGGTGGCACAATTTTCTACATGATATTGGTACAAGCTGTGTTCTAATATTTCCATCATCGCTATTTTCACTTATACTAAATGTGTATAAAGTCAATTTCAATAAGTATAAATATATTTAAGAGGTGCATTTTGTGAGTGTCGTAGGATCTATCTAGGAAAACATGAAGAGATGAAAATAATAGGGAGAATTATACCCTTTATTTGTCGTACTCAAATTTCCTATTATGAAGATACCTACCGACTTTACCCACAAGCACTTCGATTCATAGATTATCCTGAAATATAGGATTTCTATGGGTTTATTCACGCTTGTTTTTAAAGCTACGGTGGAAACCGTAGCTTTTTATTTTGTTTAACTTATTGAATCTAGAAGGTTCTTCAACAATGGAATGTTACTTACATTTAAGGAGAAAAATTATGAATGAAATGACTTATGAAAAGTTAGAATATAACGACTTAAAAGAATTAGTGAAATCTTATTGTGTTAGCGGATTAGGTAAAGACCTTTTCGATAAACAAGCACCGAGTTCGAGTAAAAGAATTGTAGAACATAGATTAACAGAGACAACTGAAGCAAGAAATATACTAGATACTGGGGCAAAGATGCCTTTCATGAATGTGTCTAATATTGATTTCCTAATCGAGAAAGTAGAAAAAGGAATTATTTTGACACCTGAAGAACTCATATATGTGACTGACTTTTTAAGAGGATGTCGAAGAATAATTGAGTTTATGTCGACCAAAGAATTTATAGCACCAACATTAACTTCTTATGTGAATTCAATGACAGAATTAAGGACTTTAGAGGAAGAAATCAGTGGGTCCATTAAAAATAATAAGGTGGACTCGCATGCAGACAAAGAACTTAAGCGAGTGCGGTCATTTATCGACACGACAGAAGTTAAAATTAAAGACAAATTAAATAAATTTATAAACAGTAATAAAAATTATGTACAAGAAGCTTTTATAAGTGTGAAAAATGATCGCTATACGGTACCAATTAAAGCGACGTATAAGAATCAAGTGAATGGTACAATCGTTGAATTGTCATCTAAAGGTAAAACTGCTTATGTTGAACCGGGTGTAGTTAGGAAATTAAGTGAAGAACTAGATGGTTTAAAAGCAGAAGAGGCGATGTTGGAGTATCAAATACTTGCTACATTGACAGGGCTTATAAATGAAAATATGCATACAATTAATATCAACATTGAACTGATTGCACAATATGACATGATCAATGCAAGGGCAAGATTCAGTAAAGCGATTGATGACGTTCAGCCAAAAATTAATGATTATGGGAAAATTAAGCTTATAAATTGTAAGCATCCATTACTAACAGGAGATATTGTTCCGTTAGATTTTGAAATCGGAGATGACTATCGGAGTTTGGTCATCACAGGGCCGAACGCAGGTGGGAAGACGATTGTACTTAAAACGATAGGTCTCGTTACCTTAGCAACGATGTCAGGCTTTCATATTTCAGCTTCGGCAGATACAGAAATTGCGATTTTTGATAACATTTTTGTGGATATTGGTGATAATCAAAGCATAGAAAATGCCCTAAGTACTTTTTCATCACATATGAAAAACCTTTCGAATATTTTGCCGCAAGTGAACAACAATACTTTGCTACTATTCGATGAAATCGGAAGCGGCACAGAACCAAATGAAGGTGCAGCTTTGGCGATTTCATTATTAGAAGAGTTTTACCATAAAGGATGCATGACAGTCGCAACCACGCATTATGGTGAGATTAAACGTTATTCAGAAATGCATAGCGATTTTATGAATGCAGCGATGCAGTTTAATCAGGAGACTTTAGAACCGTTGTTTAAGTTACAAATTGGAAAATCTGGAGACAGTAATGCACTGTGGATTTCTCGTAAGATGAATATTCCTGAAAATGTGTTGAATCGAGCGAAAAACTATATGATTGAAAAAGACTATGGTTTAGAGGTAGTAGATCAAAATAAAGTACGCAAAGAGAAAACTGTAGAAGAAATATCAGTAGATACAACGATTTATGAAAAAGGCGATAGAGTTAAGCTATTGGATTATGATGATTTTGGTATAGTCTATGCAACACAAGATAAATTCTCTAATGTTCAGGTATATTATAAAGGTGATATGCTAGAAGTGAATAAAAAACGTCTGAATTTAGAGTTGAAAGCCAAAGAATTGTACCCAGACGATTATGATTTAGACACTTTATTTACTGATTATCAAACTAGAAAATGGAATCATGATATCGAAAGAGGATCTAAGAAAGCATTGCGTAAGGTTGATAAGGAAATAAGAGCAGATAGGAATAAGTAAGAGAAGAACCCGATAATCCAAAAAGGATTATCGGGCTTTTTACTTGTCATTCTTCCGATAAGTAATTAATTGAATCTAATGCTTTTAAGGTCATCGATAGATGCCTTTCTATCTTTTCACCAAAATCAGTTTTGTTTTTAGATTCTATTGTTTCAACAATCTCGATGTGTTCCTGAATAACATCTTTCATACGACCTTGTTTGGTAATTGCTTTGGAACCAATAAGTATGGTGAGGTTATGAAACACATCATACGATTTTAAGAAGATATTGTATTTGGCAATCATGAACATGGTTCGATGGAATTCTTTATCGAGTTGCATAAAGTGATAACTATTTTTTTCTTCCATCGCTCTATTTTGTTTCTCAATGATATTCTTCAATTTTTGAATGTCTGTGTCCTCGACATTATCAAACAAAGGATCTTTGATACCTTTTTCAATCGTCGCTCTTAAGAGGAAAATCTGTTTTACTTCTTCTTGAGTATGTTGTTTTAAGCGATAGCCTTTCCTTGGTCGAAATTCAATTAAATCCTCATTTATTAAATCATACATTGCCTCTCTTAAGGGTGTTCTGGATACATCGAGTTGTGTGGCAAGGCTCTGTTCATTTATATAATCATCAGAAGGAAATCCATCGTTTAGAATAATGTCTTTTAAGGTTGTGTAAATCGTATCTTTCAGTGTTTTGTGTTTGATGCCTTTAATTTTGAAATCATTCATACATATCATTCCTTCTGAGATAATCTAACCGTTCAAGAATTTAACTGGAGCCATAATGATGCTCGGTAAATAAGTGACTGCAAGTAGTACAAGAATTAAAATTCCAACTTGCGGGAATAGGTGCTTGAACATTACAGGTATCTTCTGTTTTGCAATTGAAGATACTACGAATAAGCAAACACCTAATGGTGGAGTGACCATACCAATTGTTAGGTTTACTGCAAGTATTATGCCAAAGTGTACCGGGTCAATTCCCGCTGCAACAATCATTGGTGCAAACAGTGGTGTAAAGATTGTTACGGCACTGATTGTATCTATAAATGTTCCTGCTAATAGTAGAATAATATTGATAATAAGCAATAGTAAAATTGGATTCTCAGCAGCGAATCCAAGCAGATTCATCAATTGATTTGGGATATTTTCATAATTAATATACCAGATAAAAATAGCTGCAGAACCAATTAAGAAAATTATACCTGTCGAAGTGTAAGCTGTACTTTTTAAAACAGCTACTATGTCTTTAAATGTTATTTCTCTATAGACAAATATACAGATTATGAGGGCATAAACAACAGCAATTACACCTGATTCAGTTGCTGTAAATAGTCCGGAAATAATTCCTCCTATGATAATGACTGGCATCATTAAAGCGAGGATTGCATCTTTAAAATACTTGAGAAAAACACCTACAGTGATTTTCTCTTCCTGTTTAATGACGTAATTATTTTTCTTACCAACATAAATACTATAGACCATCAAACCGAGTGCCATAAGAATTCCGGGAATAAATCCAGCAATAAATAGATCACTGATTGAAACTCCTGCAATTACTCCGTAAAGTATTAGTACAATACTAGGTGGCACTATAGGTCCAATTGTTGAGGCGCAAGCTATTAAAGAAGTTGTAAATCCTTTGTCGTAACCTTCTCTTAACATGGTTGGAATTAACATTCCTCCAATTGCGGCAGCGGCAGCTAATGCAGTACCCGTTAAGGCGGCAAAGAATATACTACTGATGATTACAACTAAAGCCAATCCCCCAGGAATTGGACCTACTATTATTTTAGAGAAGTTAACGAGACGTTCGGAAATACCCCCTTTAGCCATGATTTCACCTGCTAGTACAAACAGAGGGATAGCGACTAGCGTAAAGCTATTCGTACCGCTAAATATATTTCTTGGAACATTTGCGAGTAAAGATATATCACTTCCCATAATTCCTAGTAGTGAAATAAACGCCATTGCAAATGCGATAGGAACACGCAAGATGATGAGAACAAAAAGTAAAATGATTAGGAATATCCAAAGCATACTTTATATAGCCTCCTTACATAGAAATAAATCATAAACAGTGATGATAATGGGACAGCCATGTACAAGTACGCTCTTTGTATGGGAAGTAAACCGAGTGTTTGTCCTGAAACTAGATTTTGATTGACTAGAATACTGCCATATATGACAAGGATTGAGAGTACAAACAGAGCGACCAGACATTCTATTACTCTGAAGAGCACATCGTATTTTTTAGGTAATTTTTCAAATAAATCTACTACAAGATGTTCATTTTTACTTACAAGTACAGCGGCTCCAGAGAATACACTATAGACAAAACAAATCATCAAAAATTCTTGAGACCATGGTATGCTAATTTGAATGAAGTAACGAAATAACACTTGTAAGAAGGTTACGATTACTGTCAGTGATAAGCATAAGATCATGATGAATTCTAAGAATTTTGTGATTGAATCATCGATTTTCTCAAACATTTAATCACATCCTTATTATTTTGCTTCTATGAAACTTTGTATGATATCTTTTGAAACTTTGTCAGAGATTTCATCTCGAACAGAAAGCGTCGCTTCCTCAAATGCTTTTCTATCTGGTTCGGTAATGGTAATGCCTTCTTCATCTAACATAGTAAGAATCTCATCTTCTTGATTACTCAGTTCTTCACGTTGGTAATCTCTTGCTTCTTTTATTGCCTTATCTACTGCAGTAACTTCCTCTTTAGATAAGGAAGAATAAAACTCATCACTCATCAAGATGACGGCAGGTGTGTAGGTATGTGATGTGAGCGAGATATATTGCTGAACTTCATAAAATTTCATGGAATTTACTGTAGGGAGTGGATTTTCCTGTCCATCGACTACTCCTTGATCTAGTGCAGAGTATAATTCATTAAAATCAACAGGAATAGGATTTGCACCAATTGCTGTAAAATACATTGCCCAAACTGATGCAGGTTGGATTCTAATGCTTAGATTTTCTGCATCTTCAGGTGTTACTATTTCCTTAGTGTTATTACTTAAATGTCTGAACCCAACCTCCCAATAGCCAAGACCTTTCATTCCTTTTTGATCCACATATTCCAACATCTCTTTGCCGGGGTCACCATCTAAGGCTTTGTAGACATGCTCTTTATCTTCAAAGAGAAAAGGAATTCCAAATAAATTCATTTCTGGGACAGTGTTGGCTAGGTTACTATCCGCCGCCACTGTAGTCATTTCAATTGATCCGTTTATTACTTGTTCAATGACATCTCCTTCAGACCCTAAAGTTCCGTTTGAGTGTATTTCCACGGATATATCGGTGGATTCATCAGCTTCTAAAACTTCTTTAAACTTTTCAGCTGCTACATGGTATTGGTGAGTTTCAGAGCCTGTGTGTGCTAGTTTAATCACTTTTTCACCAGAGTTTTCATCAGCTGTCTCGTTACTACAAGCAGATATAAAAATTGTTAAAAGCAAGACAAGAAAGAGTTTCTTCATAGTTCCATCCCCCTTTATTGTGGCTATAGATTTTTGTAAAGGTCCTTACGACGACTATCAAAAATCGGAATATCCTTGCGGATTTTATCGATGTAATTTAAATCAAGTTCTGCGGAAATGACATTTTCTGTATCACTAGAAGCTTCGTTAAGTACCTCCCCAAAGGGATTGATGATAATTGAATGACCAGCAAAAGTTGTTTGATTACTTTGAGTTCCTATAATATTTGAACCCACTAAGTAACACTGACTCTCAATGGCTCTTGCTTTTAGCAGTGTAAGCCAGTGATCAGTTCTTTCTATTGGCCATTCCGCAACCACAAATATGACTTTAGCTCCAGACATGGTAAGGTCACGGAACAATTCAGGGAAGCGGAGATCATAGCAAATTGCTAGACCTGCATTCTCGCCGTTTAATTTAAATGTCTCAACAGATTCATTACCTGCCTTCAGATATTCTGGCTCATTAAGCATTGGCACTAGATGCATTTTGGAATATTCGTGAACCAGTTCACCTTGTGTATTTACGACGAAGGCAGTGTTATAAACACCATTGCCATTTTTAATATTTGGTACAGATCCTGCAACAATGTTCACCTCATATTGCTTTGCAAGTTCAGATAGAATACTAAAAGTCGGCTCCAAATTATTATCGGCATAATCATGAATGTTTGGTAAATCATAGCCTGATGTCCACATTTCTGGTAGTACAACGACATCGGTATTTGATAAGTCTTTAGAGTGGAATAGTGAAGCTACTTTATCGAGATTCTCTTGAACATTACCGTCTTTGACTGCAAATTGAAAAACTTTGATTTTCATATCAGTTACTCCTTTAATTTCTCTAATTTATACTCAACGCTAATTGTTTTGTTTAATTTTTCTGAGTGAATACTGCAACGATAACCGTCACCATATATAAAACCATTTAGTAAAGGAACAGTACCTGAGTAAACAATAGAATCTTTTTTAGGAACGTCATGTTGATCTAGAAATTCTAAGATTTCATCTAATGGAATTATAGAAGCGAATGTACCTTCCTGGTATTTTTTCCATTCACCGTC
Organism: Jeotgalicoccus huakuii; assembly: GCF_036665975.1. Lineage (NCBI taxonomy): Bacteria > Bacillati > Bacillota > Bacilli > Caryophanales > Staphylococcaceae > Jeotgalicoccus > Jeotgalicoccus huakuii. The sequence goes on from NZ_JAVIYN010000013.1 coordinate 45,680, forward strand.
AACTAGGACATCACAAAATAATTTAATGTCGTCCCATTCATCTTTAATATCATTTAAATCAATTGTTTCGTTAGCTAGAGGCTTATCGCATATTTGTTTGGATTTCTGAATTGATACGGTTTCTAAGTCACGATCTGTATGATCACTACCTACTGTAACTTTTACGTCACCATCTTCATCAAAGATTAAAACTATTTCAGCTTCGCCACTTGTTTTGTTACCAACCACTGATATTTCATCTGATTGATCGATAAGAGAAGGGCTTAATGCATAGAGTTCCGGCACACTCGCTGGCTCTGGAACGCCAATCTCTTTTAATTCTTCAATATGTTCCCACGTTTTATCTTTGTCTCTGCCTGCGTAACCAATTGCAAAAAGCTTAACCATTTAAAAACATCCCCTTTAATGTATTATGTATACATTATATAAAAGTAAAATATTTTGTAAAGGCTTACATTGGGAAATTTCTGATACTTATATATGTAAAAATTATAGAAATATAAATAAAGATAAGTAGAAATTATAAAATTATACTTAAGAAATATTTAAGAATTCCATAATTAATACAAAATATCTCTCATTTAAACTGATTAATATCAGATTTAGGAGGATATTAAAATGAAAAATTTTGAAGCGCGTTTCGGCATGAAGCTTATTGAAATAGTTATTCTAGCATTACTTGGCTTACCTAGAATTGTCTTACATGACTTATCTATCATAGAGGAAGGAAGCTTGGTAAATTCGATTTTGGTATTCGGACCAGTTGTAATTTGGTTCTTGTACATTTTAGTCAGAAACCAAAAGGCTCCAGTGTGGTCAATATTTATACTGTCATGCTTGTATGGTTTAATACTCGCACTGACTCACCAAATCTTCTGGAATGAATCATTTCCTGACGGTGTAAAACTCGGTGGTAATTTGTCACATATACCAATTGAAGTTTCGACGGTTATTGCAAGGGTGTTTGCCTTGATAAGCAGTCTGACAACTGGTTTAGTTCTTGCCCTAATTTTAAGCGGAATTATGTGGGTCTCTTGTAAAGTGATGGAGGTGTTTAAACGTGAAATATAAAGTTCCAATTATACTCGCTGCCATTGCATTAATTAGACCGTTCTTTTCAATCGTTGGACTAACTGAATACTTTGGGCAACCATACACCAGTATTACTTTAACATTAATAATTTCATTGATATGGATCTGTACTGTCGTCATTTCACAAGATAAAAAACCAATACAAACCTTAGTGATGGCTGGTATATTCTACGCTATTTTTGCTATCGTCATCAGTGGAATATTATCACCTATACTCCTAGGTGAACTACAAGGTCCTTTGCTAAATCCACTAGCGATTATCAGTGTATTTATTACAAATATAATTTGGGGATTGATCGTTGGTTGTATTTCCTGGGTTATAATGAAAGTGGTGTATTAAAGGAGGAATGGGATGTCTATTCGAAAAAAGTTAATGCTATCAAACATCGCAATTGTTACAATTCCGATATTATCTATACTTTTTATAGATATGTTATTAGGAATTATCATGCTGGTGATACTAGATGTAAATCAGACGACATTTGCCCAAGTTAGAATGGGTTCCATAATCGTTGTATTTATTATTACGAGTATTATCGTGACCAGCATATTTTCTAAACATATCGTTAGACCCATTTTGCATCTCAATGAACAGGCTAAAGTGATTGCCAAAGGAAATTTAAATAACAGTCTAGTGATAGATGACAGGAATGATGAGATAGGTGAACTGACAGAGTCATTTGAAAATATGAGAAAATCTCTAAAGTCATCGAGGGAAGTAGAACAAACGGCGATAAGGAATCGGCAGGTGCTTATGGCTGGGATTTCACACGATTTAAAGACCCCTCTAACTTCTATTAAAGGCTATGTCAACGGTATTAGAGATGGTGTGGCAAATACACCTGAGAAACAAGCTCAATATACATCAGTGATCCTACAATCCGTTAAAAGAATGGAGACAATGATTGATGATTTATTTATCTATTCTAAATTAGAGATGAAAGATATTAATTTTAATCTTAGAGAGATTAATTTATCCGACTTTTTAAACGATGTAATAGATGTATATAGACCAAGATTGAGTGATAAGGATGCACTGATATTTAGTAAGATAGACTCTGGCATTACTGTAAAGGGAGATCCAGAACAACTTTATAGGGCGTTTTCCAATGTACTTGATAATAGTATTAAGTATAGTAAGGATAAGGTGAATATAGAATTAAGAACGAGTCGAATCGATCAGAAAGTTATAATTTCTGTAAGTGATAATGGTATTGGAATTAGAGAAAATGAGATGAATAAATTATTTGATAGTTTTTATAGAGCAGAACATTCAAGGAACTCTAAAACGGGTGGCAGTGGCCTAGGTTTAGCCATTGTAAAAGAGATTATTGAAAAACATGGAGGAACTGTTGAGCTTGAAAGTGATTTCGGTGTAGGTACGACTGTAATAATAACGATGGAGGTGGTCTGACTGTGGCAGATGTATTAATCATTGAAGATGAACTTCACATTGCTGAACTAGAGCGTGATTATTTAAAGATGAGTGGCTTTACTTGTGATATCGCTGAAAGTCTAAGAGTAGGCTACGAAAAGTTTGAGCAAGGTCAATACCGTTTAATTATCTTAGATTTAATGCTACCAGATGGTAGTGGCCTTGATTTCTCTAAGCAGATTAATGAAGTGTCTGATGTACCGATTATTATGGTAACGGCTAAAGGTGATGATTTAGAAAAGTTAACGGGATTTAGTCACGGGGCGATTGATTATATTGTTAAACCGTTTAATCCTAATGAGCTCGTTGCTAGGGTGAGGGCGCATATTGAACGATACAACAGGATGAAGGGTGATGATGATAAGAAGTTCATAGTATTTGGCCAAACGTTTATCGATATAGAAGGTCGGACTGTGGAGGTCGGGCATCACCCAGTTAGTCTAACTGCTAAAGAATTTGATTTACTTCTATTTTTAACGCTAAACCCTAACCGGGTGTTTACTAAGGAAGAATTGTTTGAAAAAATTTGGGGACTAGAGGTTGTTGGCGATAATACGACAGTGACAGTCCATATTAGAAAGTTACGTGAAAAGATAGAGCGTGATCCCGCTGAACCAGAATGGATTCTAACAGTATGGGGTGTAGGGTATAAATTTAAGAAGATTAATTAGTTAAGAAGTTTTCCCTTGTAAAAATCCTACTAATCTAGTATGTTTTGAATAAGCTATATTCAGAAAATTCAAGATAAGTAATGGGGGACAATTATGACTAAAGATGATTGGAATTTAGAAACCTTAACAATACACGCTGGCCAAACAGTTGGCGATACGAAGTCTCGAGCAGTGCCGATTACTCAAACCACATCATATGTATTTGATGATACGCAGCATGCACAAGATTTATTTTCACTCGCGAAACCTGGGAATATCTATACGAGAATCATGAACCCAACTCAAAATGTTTTTGAGGAAAGAATTGCAGCACTTGAAGGTGGAGTTGGTGCACTTGCAACATCATCAGGACAGGCTGCTATTCACTTAGCTCTATTGAATATTGTTGAATCAGGTGATGAGATTGTAGCTTCTGCAAATTTATATGGTGGCACATATAATCTATTGAATGTAACTTTCAAGAAAATGGGCATTAAGGTTCACTTTGTAAATCCTGATAATCCCGAGAATTTTAAAGCAGCCATCAACGATAAAACCCGTGCAGTCTTCGCGGAAACAATCGGGAATCCAAGAATCGACGTTTTAGATATTGAAGCAGTCGCTAAAGTCGCCCATGATAATGATTTACCACTTATTTTGGATAGCACCTTCGCAACACCATATTTACTCAGACCATTTGAACATGGAGCAGACATCATTGTACATTCTGCAACAAAATTCATTGGTGGACATGGTACATCCATAGGCGGTGTCATTGTCGATAGTGGTAAGTTCAACTGGGATAGTGGTAAATTCCAAGGTTTAGTCGAGCCTGATGAAAGTTATCACGGCGTATCTTATATTAAAGATGTGGGCGCAGCGGCCTATATTACAAAAGCGCGTGTTCAACTACTACGTGACTTAGGATCTGCAATTTCACCATTTAATGTGCAGCAGTTTATTTTAGGACTAGAAACACTTCACCTTCGTATGGAAAGACACTCTGAGAACGCTCAAAAAGTAGCAGAATACTTAGAATCTCATCCTAAGGTGACATGGGTGAATTATCCAGGTCTCAAGAACAATGCCTATTATGACCTAGGTCAAAAGTATTTACCAAAAGGTCAAGGTGCAATTCTCACCTTTGGTATTGATGGACCCATTCCAGAAATCGCAAAATTTGTAGATGGTTTAGAATTGTTCAGTCACGTTGCGAATGTTGGTGATTCAAAATCACTCGTCATTCACCCAGCGAGCACCACACACCAACAATTATCTGAAGAAGAGCGTCTCGCTTCTGGTGTCTTACCAGAATTAGTGAGATTATCAATCGGTACTGAAAATGTGGATGATATTATTGCTGACTTAGAAGCGGGATTAAAAGATATATAAGGAATAGTAGAGATTCGAAACTTGTTATTCGAATCTCTATTTTTTATATATTTATTATCAATTTTAGGGTAATAGTATAAACATCTGATAAAAGTAGGTGTAAAAATGATTATTGGTAAGAAAGATATTAAAGAGATTCAAAGTGACTTAGAGGATATAAAAATAGATTTACATAATTACGATGAGCCAGCCTATGATCCAAAAATTATTGAGCTTTGGCAATATGTAAAAGAACGTGCGGCCAATAATCAATTAGAAATGATGCCGATTGATAGTATTAAAGACTTTGAAAAAGGTATGCCACTTAGTCAGTTAGAAAATGCAGGATTTAAGAATATATATGAAATTTCCAATTATACCCCAGACCAGTTTCTACAAATTAAAGGGATAGGTGAGAAATCTGCATACCTTTTAAAAGAAGCAGTTGAAAAGGTGAAGCAGTCGGTTCATATACGTGCAAAGGGGCGTATTGACCCAGATAATCTAGAACGTTTAGATTTTGATTTACTTCGTACAGTTTACTTAAAAAGAAAATTAGTCGTTGATGCTGAGAAAGTAGAAAATCAGATTGAATCATTTGAACAGGGATTTAAACAAGACTTCTCTGTGATAGAAAAACAGAAAAATGCCTTTATGAGACTGTTTCAAAATGCTCAGGAGAAAGAGGAAGTTAATGCTGCAATTGAAGCGGTAAATCAAAAAGATGTGGAGCAAAAATTTACTGATATAAAATCAGCTTATGCTTCAATCAAGGAATTTGAAGTGACTGATGATACGTTAAAACAGGATTTTATCGACAATAGTATTCAGTATTACACAGCGATTGAAAATATTACTGGCTATACGAATCAAAAACAGGCAGATGATATTCCTTCAGAATTAGTTGAATCAGTTAATAATGTGGAACTAAATGTTGATGGACTAGATCTGACACTAAGGAACTATCAAGAATTTGGTGCCAAGTATGCTTTATATAATAAGAGAATACTTCTTGGTGATGAGATGGGCCTTGGTAAAACTGTCCAAGCACTGGCGGTTATTAATCATCTAAACTTGAATGATCAGCCTTATACGATTGTTGTTTGCCCGCTTAGCGTCGTCGCCAACTGGAAACGTGAGACTGAAAAATTCACTAAGCTCAATGCTTTTATTTACCATGGCAATGGTAGAGAAAAAGTATTTCAAGAGTGGTTAGATAAGAAAGGGATTTTGATTACAACATTCGAACATACCCGTAATTTCGATAAAAGTCTCATTAAAGAGTTGAATATGCTCGTTGTTGATGAGGCTCACTTCGTTAAGAATCCTGAGGCCAAACGTTCTAAAAGTATCTATGCCTTATCAGAACTCGCCAGCCATGTTCTCTATATGAGCGGAACACCTTTAGAAAATAAACTTGCTGAGATGAAACAATTATTAGGTGTGCTGCAGCCGGATATTGCTAATAAAATCTCAAAAGAACTGCACCTTTTAGAACCACAGAAGTTTAAAATTGAAATTTCCCCAGTATATCTGAGAAGAAATCGAGCAGATGTACTAGGAGAATTACCAGACCTTGAAATCATTGAACAATGGTCTAACTTTGGTGAAAAAGAAGAAGAAATATACGATCATGCAGTTGCTGAAGGTCAGATGATGGCGATGAGACGGGCAGCATGGCAAGGCGGAACACCTGAAGCATCACCTAAACTTGATGCCCTCGTTGATATTTGTGATTCAGCAAAAGAAAATGGGCATAAGGTTCTTGTATTCTCCTTCTTTAGAGATGTGATCGAGACGGTTCAAGACCATGTGACAGAAGCGAAATTTCCTGCAATCACCGGTGATGTTCCAAATGATGAGAGACAAAAAATTATCGATGATTTTACCAGTGCAGAAGCTGGTGCTGTTATGACAGCTCAGATTATCGCAGGTGGAGTAGGTTTAAATATACAAGCAGCCAATATAATTGTCTTATGTGAACCACAGTGGAAACCTTCTACAGAAGAACAAGCCATTGGTCGTGCTTACAGAATGGGACAAACACGGAATGTTGTCGTTTATCGACTGTTGACTGAGGACAGCATTGACGTTAGTATGTTGGAGCTCTTAGGAGAAAAGTCTAAGCTATTTGATATGTATGCCAGAGACTCAGAAGTTGCAGATATTGCACAAAGACAGATGGATGCTGAAGCATTGTTGAAAGCAGAAGAAGAATCCGAAGCATCTATGACCAAACAAGTCATGGAAATGGAGAAAAAACGATTGGCAGAAAAACAGGCAGGATGAGTATAAACATGAAGAAGCGCGACAATCAAATTTGTTTGATCATCGCGCTTTGTGTATTAGTAAAATGGCCAGATTAATGGAACAACGGCTACGCATATAAATGTAGTGATGTGGAGAGGATTTCTACTCAAGAGCAAAAATCGGATGTCGAATAGACAAAACGGGCGAGAAATTCTATTAGAGGGCAAAAATCTAGACTCCAATAGAAAAAACAAGCTAAAAAGTTTATTCGTCCTGAATAATTCAGCAACGAATAGACAATCCACCTTCCACCATTAGCTAGAAATTTATCTTGTAAAAACATAGAAGTATGATATAAATTGAATTATCGAACTATTATAAAAATAAAGGGGTTATTGAAGTGAAAGATAATATTTACGGTAATATTCCATGTTTTTTAGGGGCAGAGAATTTAGTGCAAAAAGGTGAATATGATACAGACGTTATTTTTTATGGTGCACCTTTTGAAGGTGAGAGTACTTGGGGGGACTACACTGGTGTGGAGCTTGGTCCCAAACAAATTCGTTCGTCTTCTGCGCGTTATAGTGGTTACTTACCTGAGTTAGATCATATTGATGTGAAGGAACATTTAACTTTTGGTGATGCGGGTGATGTGCCTTTTGTTGCGCATGATAATGAACAGTCTTACCAAAACATTGAAGATTTTTCTGCTGAGCTATGGAAGACGGGTAAGTTTCTTGTTGGTTTTGGCGGTGAACATGGCGTAACGTATCCAATTTTAAAAGCACTGGCAGATAGTGGGAAGACTGTTGGAATCATTCACTTGGATGCACATTATGACAACATGCCTGATTATGAAGGTGAAAAATACGCAAGAAATACGCCGTTTATGAGGTTGTATGAAACAGAAGGCGTGAGAAATGAATCGATTATTCACGCGGGAATACATGGGCCGCGCAATAAGCCTGAGACTGGGAAGTATGCTAAGGAAAATGGTGCTGTAACTATTGGCATTAATGAGATCAAGGAATCTAAGGACCTCAGAACTTTTGCTAAAGATATTTACGAGCAAGCTGCAAAAGACGTTGATGTGGTTTACCTGTCTATTTGTAGTGATGTCCTGGACTTCGCATACAATCCTGGTGGTCCAGTTGATGGTAATGGCTTAACGTCTTACGAATTACTCACTTTAATTTATGAATTCGGTAAACTCGGTTTAGTCGGCATGGATTATGTGGAAGTCTATCCAATGATGGATCAAAACCAACAATCTGCTCACTTTGTCTCATATGCAGTACTTTACGTTTTAGCAGGGCATGTTAAGTATTTAGGTAAGATATAAACCTTAAAGGGGTGGGTAATTATTAGCAAAATTTTAGATATTGTTAAGGCACTTGGACCAGGAATGATTATTACTGCTTCATTTATTGGACCTGGAACTGTGACTGCCATGACCCGTGCGGGTGCTGGTTTCGGTTATAGTCTTTTATGGGCTGTCTTATTCTCTGTTATTGCGACGATCGTTCTTCAAGAGATGATTATCAGACTAGCACTTGTGACGCGCCGGGGCTTAGGGGAAGCGATATACGATTTGTTCAATCATAAAATAGGAAAGTTTATAACGGTATGGATTTCTATGATTGCTGTTGCGGTCGGATGTGCAGCGTACATGAGTGGTGATCTTCTAGGGACATCACTCGGTTTAGGTCACTTGCTCAACATTCCAACTAACATACTCGCACCGATTGTTGGGATTATAATATTTCTGATTGGCATCCAGGGTAGTTATAAGCTAGTTGAAAAAATTATTATAGGACTTATGGTCATCATGGGTGGTACATTTATCACGACTATGTTCATGGTTCAACCCAATTGGGGAGAGGTATTCCAAGGCATGTTCATGCCTTCAATTCCTACTGGATCTATTATTATGGTCATTGCCTTGATTGGGACGACAGTAGTACCTTACAACTTCTTCCTACATGCAACGACCGTACATGAACGTTTTAACGGTATGCAAGACTTGAAGCTTGCACGCTGGGATACGATTATTTCTATTACTATTGGTGGGATTATATCTGCTGCTATCCTCATCTCTGCAGGGGCATTAATAGTTGGTCAAGAAATTGACAGTGTCATCGCCTTAGCAGGGCCACTTGTACCAGTGTTAGGTGAAACTTGGGCACCGGTATTTATCAGTGTTGGTTTGTTTGCTGCAGGATTTTCATCTGCTCTGGCTTCTCCAATGGGGGCAGCCGCAACAGTCAGCTCTTTCTTCAAGTGGGAGGGTGGTATGAAAAATACCAAGTATAAAATCGTGTTTGGAACAGTAATACTGATTGGTGTTGTCACATCTGCAATAGGTTTTGAACCATTAGAAGTTATCCTATTAGCACAGGCTTTAAATGGTGTCATCTTACCGTTAATTGCAATACTTATTTTTGTCATTATAAATAAAAAAGGATTGATGGGACAATATAAGAATGGACCTATTTTAAATGTGATAGGCTTCTTAGTTGTCGTTGTTGTATCATTTTTAGGTATTTACAGTGTATTTGATGCTGTAAGTTCATTTCTAGCATAAAAATACACGAACATCTTTATAACGAGATGTTCGTGTATTTCAATTTTTTAAGACTCGGTAACATTTCTATTTTTACCAGAAGCGACACCGCTAAGTACCATAACGAGTGAGACAATGAGCATTAAGCACAGCGGTAGGAACCAAGATCCTGAAATATCTTGTAAGCCGCCGACTAAAACTGGTCCGAGGGCTGCTAATAAATAGCCCAAGGATTGTGCCATACCTGATAGTTCAGCCGCTTGATAGCCATCTCTGGTTCTTAATGTGTAGAACATCATAGATAATGAAAATGCACTACCGTTACCGACACCAAGTAAAATGACCCAAAGTAGCGATAGTTCTGAATGACCGAGTAATAATCCTCCTATTCCGATTAGAATGATTAACCCGCTCAGGGCAGCTATGAGTACTTGATCTTTCATCTTATCGGCAATCACAGGGATGATGAATGTAAAAGGAATGCTCGCAAGTTGGAAGGCGAATACACCCCAACCGGCTAAGTGTATATCATATCCATTGGCAGTAAGAATCGTTGGTAACCAAGTAATTAATGTATAGAAAATTAAGGATTGAGCACCCATGAATATAGTGATTTTCCAAGCGAGTGGAGACTTAAATAGTCCACCTAACTGCTGATTTTTAATATTACCCCTAGGTTTGCTTCGATTTTTTAATTGTACGAGCCAAACTAACAGCGCCAATATTGATAAAGACACCCAGATTAAGAGTGCACTACGCCAGTTGAAATTTCCTGAGGTCGCAATCGGTATGCTCAAGCCAGATCCAAGTGCACCAAAGACATTCATCACTATTGCATATAATCCTGTCATCAGGCCAATTTTATGTGGAAAATTCATTTTAACAATACCTGGCATTAAAACATTACCAACCGCAATGGCTAATCCAATCAGTAAAGTACCAGTAAACAGAAGTCCAATACCACTTGCTGAACGAATGAACATTCCTAAAATTAGAAGAACTAGGGATAGTGCAATAGTTGTTTCCATGCCAAGTCGGCTCGCAATCTTTGGTGCGAAAGGAGATAGTAAAGCGAAGGCAATAAGTGGTAAAGTTGTTATGCTTCCCGCTAAAGCATTACTGATGCCAAAGTCATCCCTAATGAATGATACTAAGGCACCTGCAGATGTCAGTGGTGCACGCAAATTTGCTGCGACCAAGATTACTCCGATCATCAGGAAAATATATAAATTTTTATTATTATTTTGGTCCAATTCATTGTTCAAAGATTATCCACCTCGTTACAATCATAATTCTTTTCGGAATATATAATCCGTCTGTTCATCATCACCCATAAAAAATGAATGTGAACCCACTTTTTTAAAACCTTTCTTTTTATAAAAGGAAATTGCCTTATTGTTAAATTCCCAAACACCTAACCAAATCGACTTCTTATCTAGTCGTTTAGCTTCTTCATGCGCTAAATTTAACAATGCTTTACCCAGCCCAAGTCCCTGATATCTATTCAGTATATATATTCTTTCGACTTCGAGTGCATCATCACCCATCGGTTCAGACTGAGCTGTTAAAATATTTAATTTCAAGAAACCAGCGCATTCATCATCATAGAATAAATAGAAAAATTGAGAATGTGGATTTTTTAATTCAGCTGCAAAGTTTTCCTTTGTATATGTCTCATCAGAATAAGACTTCATGTTTTCTGCTGAATTTTGTGCACTGAATGTCTCATGGAATGTTTGATAACTAATCGCGAGAAGATGTTCTAAATCATCTAAATTGCATTTTCTAATATGTATTGTCATATAAATGCTCCTATAGCCAGCTTGTTAGCCACTTATTATTCTCTTTAGTATACAGCATTCTCTCATAACCGCCCTGTTCAAGTGCTTGGTAGAATTCCATTCTATCAGGTATGACTTTATAAACTGCCAAGTCTCGTGTCTTAGCATCGAGATAGTCTCTGACATGTTTAAAATCTTCTGATTCTACTTCTACAGCTTTACCTTGCAAGCGAATTTGTCTACCTTGTTCTCGCCAGTAAAAATTCATTGCTACATGACTATTTTCTTTAAGTTGTTCGACCTTTGTTCTTCCCTTACCACTTTCAATAAAGAATCCTTCATCATCCATTGCTTTTATAACCAGGACTCTAGAATCTACAAGGTGAGTTTGATCGTAAGTAGTCAGCACCATACTTCTTGGCTCCAGCACTTCTTTTGCAACAGCGCATTTAAACCATTCTTGAAAATGAGATAAAGGTGAACTAAAAGTACGATCATCGAAACTCGGGAAAGGTCCAGACATCACTGGTGATTGGCTAAGCACTTCATTAATATTCATGGTGACACTCCTATTTATATTATGGTTGGATTTTATCATATATAGGTATACTTTAGATAAAGAGAATCATTTCTTAAGAAGGTAGTGATGATGTGGCTAAGAAAAGAATAGCGATTATTGGAACAGGCGTTGCTGGGACGTCTCTAGTAAAATTTTTTGTAAGTGATGAACGTTTTAACGAGAATTATGTAATTGATTTATATGATGGTAAAAAGACGATGGGACGTGGTTATGCCTATCAGCATGATGATGAAAACTTAATAGTGAATCTCCCAGCGGAGCTGATGTCACTCACTTCAGATCAAGGAGACTATATTAAGTGGTTGGAAAATAATAAATATGAAGCTGAAAGTTACACAAGTAGAAGCTTATATGGAGAATACATACATTCTACTCTGATGAATTTTGTACATCGTCATCAAAATATAAATACAGTCGAAAGCCTTGTTGAAGATATTTCATTTGAGAGTGACGAAAACATTTATACTGTTTATGCAGATGGTGCTGCCTCGAAATATGATGCAATCTTCTTAACAAATGGTGAGATGTCATATAGTGATCCTTATGAGCTAAAAGGTGAAAAGAACTTCATATATAATCCGTATCCAATCGAAGATGTTTTGAATAATGTTAAAGGGCGAATTGGAATTATAGGAAGCGGTTTGTCTGCGATAGATTGTTTTAGATATTTATTAAAAAATGGACATTCTAAGGTGACTGTTTTATCGAGAAGTGGAGAATTACCTTCTGTTAGAGGCACTTATTATGAACTCAGTGGGGAATACTTCACTATTGAGAATGCGATGTCCGACAAAAAGCATGGTCTAATCCCATTAGATCGTATTATAGAGCTATTTAGAAAAGAACTTAGGGCGCACGGTATACAAGAAGAATTATTAACTAGAAAAACAGACCGTCCAGAGATTGATTTAAAGTTTGATTTAGAACATCCAGATGAAGTCGGAAAGATACAATATCTTATTTCTAGTCTAGAAGATACATTTAAAGTATTGTATAAATATTTATCAAGAAAAGACAAAACTCGGTTTATGGAAGAATATCACGAACTTATTCAAAGCAATCATTCGCCAATGCCACCGCATGGTGCCAAACAAATACTTGAATGGATTGATAAAGGACGTCTCGAATTTTTAGATGATATGGAATCGGTAGAAGTTAATGATGAGTTTTTAGTTGGATTTGAAGATAAAAAGCAAGAACCATTCGATGTACTCATCAATGCAACAGGACCCGTGTCTGATATTAGAAAAGATAACACCTTACTGATTAAAAATCTCTACAATAGGATGCTTGTTGAACCGGATGAATTTGGAGGACTATTGATCGATAAATACCATAGGGTCATTAGTCCAAGGTATGGAACAATGTACAATTTTTATACTATTGGTGCCTTAACTGTCGGTTCAGATTATTTAATTAAAGGGGTGACGATGTTAGCAACTGAGACCTACCATTTAGTTAATCATTTTCTCACACATAATTAATAAGTCATTTTTAATCAAAGTGGTAGACAAGCCGCATTATTAGGCGGAGAATAGTAGAGTCAATTAAATTTTAAGGAAGTGCAATTGTTTTGTCAGAAGTATTTAAAGAAAAATTATGGACCAAGGACTTCATCAACACCTCGATCGTTAACTTTGCATTGATGATGTCCCAATATCTATTGTTGGTAACAATAACAATGTATGCAATTGATGAATACGGTGCTTCGATAGGCTTGGCCGGACTTGTGTCCAGTTCGTTCATTATTGGATCTCTTATCGGCCGCCTGTTTGGTGGAAGATCAATTGCGACTGTAGGTAGTAAAAAAATGTTGATCTTTTCAGCTGTCTTGATACTAGTATCAACAGCGATTTACTTCATTCCAATGGGTGTGTATGCGCTCATCGGTGTACGTATATTTCATGGTATTGCCATGGGATTTGGAATGACAGCCACCGCAACGATTATTGCTCAAGTAATTCCACCCAGTCGAAATGGGGAAGGGATTGGCTACTTCAGTATGTCAGTTGTTTTAGCAACGGCAGTTGGCCCATTAATTGGTGTCACCCTCATCAATAGTTACGGATTTATAAGTATCTTTATTTTCTCATTTGTTATGGCAGTCGTCGCGATGATTCTTAGCTTAACGGTTAGAGCCCCACAAATGAAACTTGCTAAGCCGATGACTAAGGGAATTAGTCTAGGTGATTTCTTTGAAAAACGTGCAGCCCCAATCTCAATTGTCATGCTCTTATTAGCCTTTGCCTGTTCAGGGATATTATCTTACGTGACAGCTTATGCCGACAGTATTAACCTAGTTCAGGCGGGTAGTTTGTACTTTACGGTCTACGGTATTACAGTTCTCTTATCTAGACCGATTACAGGCCCTCTATTAGACCGTAAGGGTGCCAATATTATCATGTATCCAGCGCTCATTTCTTTCGCGATTGGCTTGTTTGCAATCGGATCGGCATCAAACACATTGGTCTTCCTACTGGCGGCTGTATTTATTGGCTTTGGTTATGGTAATGCACAGTCAATTACCCAGGCCCTAGCTATTAAAGTGACACCACCAGAACGTGTCGGTTTAGCCAACACAACTTACTTTATTGCCTTAGATCTTGGCTTAGGATTCGGTCCCTTTGTTTTAGGTAGCATCGTCTCAAGTCTCGGGTACAGTGGCTTGTACTTTATTCTATCGATATTTGTTTTAGCTATTATTCCGATATACTTATTCTTACATGGGCGTAAGGACAAATATATTTCTCAGTAAAATTAAATAAGATAAAAAATACTACCCTGGTTTATTTTTAAGTGACCAGGGTACTGTATTGGAATTATCTGTTTTAATATGAGGAGGAATACATCTATGTCATTAGCCAAAATCATTGAAGAAATCAGAGAAAAACGCGACGAGACAGGAATACTTACAATTCATTTGAATACAGACACAAGCGCAGGTAACGGTAACAACGGTGAGTGGAAAATCCATTTAAAAAATGGCTTTAAGACCCTAAAAGAAGAAGTGAAGGAAAGAAACGCTGATGATGAGTTAAAAGCTTTGAAAAAGTTACAAGAAAAGGTGGAGAAAGAAGTGGCCATGCATCAAAGAGAGATGCGTAAAGGGTTTATTCTCGTTGCTTCGTCAGATGGTGAACTCTACCGTGCAAGAGTTTTACAAGTTCCAGTAACAACATCTTTCCATTGGGGTAAGACTGCAGAAACTCAGCAGATTGAAGAATTAGAACAACGCTTCCCAGAAACGGCAATCGTGTCTGTCCAACAGGCTGATGTGACCTTTATCGAAACATCACTAGGTATTATTAGAGATACCAAAAAGTTCTCATGGGACGTTGAAAGTGAAAGTTGGTTGGATTATGATGAAGTCGTCCATCAACAGACACGCGGCGGTGGAAGAGATGAGTTCCAACGTCGGTTTGAAGAAAACCAACATCGTTGGTATAAGAGTCTCGCAGCAGAAATTGATAAGGATGTCAAAAAGCGTAAGCTTGAAGGTGTCTACTTAGTTGGCAGTCAAGAGAGTGTACAAGAAGTAGAAACGCACTTAAATGGCACAAAAGTGCTTGGAGTAATCACAAAAAATCTGGGGTCTAAGCCAGATCATGAGATTGTTGCAGAAGTATTTGATACCTTAGTCTAAAACTTAAAAGCTCTTAACTAGGTGAGCCTAGTTAAGAGCTTTTTTTATGAATTTTTACAAATCTTTAACACATAGTGTGAGGTTCAAGGTTGTTTATCGTAAATCTTTACTCAGCGAAAGCTAATGTTTAAGGCATTCTGTTCATTACTTATTGCTAAATCTATATTAGTGTAGCACTTTAGAATAGCTCAAAATGATAAAAGAAACAATAACTTTTCTATAAATTAACAAGGATTTAAAAGTGAATTGCTAAACTTGAAGACGCCTGGTAAGAGAGACAGACGGATCAAGGAGGATTTACATGAAAGTAAGATTTGAAAATGTATCAATGAAATATGATGGCAATGATAGGACGATATTAGACGACATGAGTTTTGACATTCAAGATCATTCCTTGGTTTCAATTCTAGGTCCGTCTGGGTGTGGTAAGTCCACAACTCTCATGCTTATATCAGGGTTACTCATGCCAACGGACGGAAAAATATTCTTCGGTGATACAGATGTGACGAAAAAAGATGCGAATGCACGTAAGGTGGGTATGGTCTTTCAAAATTATGCCTTATACCCTCATCTATCCGTTATCGATAATATTATGTTTCCTTTAAAAATGGCTGGAGTAAACAAAAAGAAACGTAAGGAAAGAGCCTTAGAACTTGCAGAACTTGTACAAATTTCAGAACACTTGAACAAGAAGCCTGGACAATTGTCCGGTGGACAGCAGCAGCGTGTCGCTATTGCGAGAGCGCTCAGTAAAGAACCATCAATTTTGTTGATGGATGAACCATTATCAAATCTCGATGCAAAATTGAGAAAGGGCATGCGTGAAGAAATACGAAGAATTCAAAAGGAGACGGGTGTGACAACGGTTTTTGTTACTCACGATCAAGAAGAAGCCTTAAGTATTTCAGACAAAGTGATGGTGTTGAATGAAGGGTTAATACAACAACATAGTGGACCGCAGGCGCTCTATGACCGACCGGATAATATTTTTGTTGCTCAGTTTCTTGGAAGTCCGGAGATTAGTACGTTTGACTTTGACGATTTAAAAGCAAGATTTGACTCAAGTCTTCGAGACAGATTACAGAACAATGGCGTTAAGCTCATCGGTATACGACCAGAATCTTTTACCCAAGTCGATGGTGGGTCAGGTCTTATAACTGGTGTGGTAGACCGTATAGAAATCGTAGGTAAGGAACGTACAGTTCGATTGAAGTTAGACAATGAACAAATTGTCGATATTACAGATGTTGATATCAGCTTCAGTGAAGGTGACAGAGTTTCCTTCACAACGGACTTTGATGCTATGCATTTCTTTGATGGAGATGGAAATCGAGTGGTGATTAAAGATGCAGAATAAAAAAACTTGGAAAACGACTTTTCAAGCATTCTGGTACATATTACCTTTGTTTATCATCATTGGTGTCTTTAACATTTACCCGATAATAAAATCTTTTGCGATGGCATTTTACAACGACTATAACATCTTTACAGGTGAGACAAGCGGTTATGGTTTAACGAGTTTTGAAACATTGTTTAGTGATCAAGAGTTTGTTGAAGCCTTGCTGAACACTTTTGTTTATGTACTCTTTGTCACACCACTATCTATTGTGATTGCCTTAGCGATATCAATCTTATTAAATAATGTGAATTTCTTAAAGCCATTATTTCAATCTATTTACTTTCTGCCATTTGTCACGAGTACAGTCGCTATTTCCATCGTTTGGCGCTGGCTCTACCATTCAAATTACGGATTAATTAACTACTTGTTGGGCTTATTTGGAATTGACAGTATCAACTGGTTAACAAATCCAGATTGGGCTATGCCTGCAGCAATCATTATGGCGATCTGGAAGAGCTTAGGATTTAATATCTTATTGTTCTTAGTAGGCTTAAACAACATCAGTAAGACCTATTATGATGCGGCGAGAATTGACGGTGCAAGTGCATGGCAAAGATTTACAAATGTGACTGTGCCTTTACTTGGACCGACAATATTCTTAGTTTCAATTCTTTCGATAATTAATAATTTTAAGGTGTTCGATGAAATATATGCCTTATTTAATGGTAAGCCCGGACCGTCGAACTCAACAATTACCGTTGTGTATTACTTATACAAAAAATTCTATACAGAGTTTGATTACGGTGTTGCATCAGCATCAGGAATTGTATTGTTCCTAATTATTTTCGTTATAACACTCATTCAACTATGGATGAACAAGCGATTTGTACATTACAGATAGAGGAGGAATTTCATGGCGAGTGTTTCAAAAAAAACAATCATCTATGTATTACTTGGCATCGGAGCATTAACAATGATAATTCCTTTCTACTGGATGATTGCAACATCGTTGAAAACAGCTGGTGAAGCAACTGCAATGCCACCAATCTGGTGGCCAGTATCGATGGTGTTTAGTAATTACGTTGAAGCTTTTCAAGTCGCACCTTTTGTACGGTATCTCGTCAATAGTGTGATTGTTACAGCACTGAGCACTTTAGGAGAGGTCTTAACGGCAATTCTTGCAGCCTTTGCCTTTGCGAGATTAAATTTTTACGGGAAAGATGTACTATTTGCCTTACTGCTTGCGACGATGATGGTACCTGGAGAATTATTGATCATTCCGAACTTTGTAACCTTAGCCAACTTAGACTGGATAAATACATACATGGCACTGATTGTGCCGTGGTTAGCCAGTGTGCTATCGGTATTTATCGTTAAACAGAGGTTTGAGTCGATATCAGATAACCTCTATTACGCAGCGAAGATAGATGGCTGTTCGGACTTTAGATTTCTATGGCAAGTGCTTGTGCCCTTAAGTCGTTCGTCAATTATTACAATGGTTGTTCTAAAAGTAATTGGCTCATGGAATGCTTTCTTATGGCCGTTACTTGTAACGAATGACACTGAGATGAGAACTTTACCTGTTGGACTTCAAGCCTTCACGACAGAGGCTGGTACGCGTTTTGAACTACTTATGGCAGCATCGACATTTGTGATTGTACCAATGATAGTGTTCTACATGATTTTCCAAAAATATATTATTAAAGGTATTGCAAATACCGGAACGAAAGGATAATTTACCATGAACAAGAAATTATTGATGGGATTAATGTTAACAATGATGATTTTTGTACTTGCAGCTTGTGGTGGAGGAGAAGAGGGTACGACAGAAGAAGCTTCAGGAGATGAAACATCAACAGAAAGTAGTGAAACTTCTGAAGAATCTTCAGAAGAAACTTCAGGTGACACGACACAAATTACTTTTTGGCATGCAATGAATGGTCCACACCAAGAAGCGATCACGGAACTAACAAACAAATTTAATGAATCACAAGATGAGTATGAAGTGGTTGAACAAAACCAAGGTGACTATGAAACTCTAAACCAAAGTATTATGGCTTCAGGGGTATCTGATGATCTACCGACAATTTCACAGGCGACTGCTTCGAATATTCCTGACTGGTCATCAAATGATTTAATCATCCCGTTAGATGACTTATTGTTAGGAGAAAATTTTGATCAAGAGACTTATGACAGCATTATTCCAGGATTTTTAGAAGGTGTTTCATATGAAGATCAAACGATGGCTTTACCTTTTTCTAAATCAGTAAGAATCATGTATGTAAATGAAGATATTTTAGAAGAGTATGACGCAGAAGTACCAACAACGTTTGAAGATGTACAAGCATTAGGTGAAGAGATGCAAGAAGCTGGAGATGAGCGTTTTGCTTTAGGTCTTGAAGCAGGTGTTGAAATGGAACTTGAAACAATGGCGAGACAAAATGGTGCTGAATGGATTTCAGATGACCTTTCAACAGTCGATATCGGTGAAGAAAATGCGACAGAACCGATGCAGTATATAGTAGATGGAATTGACGCTGGATGGGCAAGAACTGCTGGGGAAGATGGATATATGTCAGGTCCATTTAGCCGAGGTGACATCGCGGTTTACCTTGGTTCATCAGCAGGATTATCACACGTAGAACCTGGTGCGGAGGAAAGTGGTATTAACTGGTCAACTGCTGAATTACCAGTGTACAACGAAGGAGAACCACTGACATTACTAGCAGGTAACGATCTTACAGTCTTTGCCTCAGCATCTGAAGAAGAACAACAAGGTGCAGCGGCATTTATGAACTTCTTACTACAGCCTGAAAACACTGCAGAATGGGCAATTGCGTCAGGGTATGTGCCAGTTACAGAAGCTGGAATTGAACATGAGTCATATCAGACTTATTTAGAAGAAAACCCGAATGCAGAAGCTGCAGCAGCAGAAACAGAATATGCGATTGCATCACCAATGTTTGCAGGTTCAGGTGAGTACCGTAATGCGATGTTAGAAGCACAAGATGCAATTCTAATTGATGGTGCTGATGTAACAGAAACAATGGAAGGATTACAAGAAGAAGTGACGACAATTATTGAAGAAAACAATTAGGTATTAGGAGCGTAAAAAATGGAACGTATTATATTTTGGAATGGACTACAGTCCATAGGCTCCAATATATTTTCATTAGACAATGGTAAGGATCGTCTAATTATGGATTTTGGCATGCCGAATGAAATGTATGAAGACGGAGGTAACTTATCTGTGACAGAAGCTTTAATTGAAGCGGGTAAGTTACCGGCAATTCCACATCTATATGATACTGCTGACTTTCAATCTGAGCTTCTTGATGTAAAAGACAGCCCATATACTAATCAGGTGGTTTGTATTAGTCATCTTCATCTAGATCACAATGCAGGTTTAAAATATCTACCAGAAAATACGACAGTCTATATGTCTGAAGAGACTAAGGCTTTATATGACAGCTTACTAGCGAGTGATTTAGAGGTTGAGGTAAGTGCTGATTTACAAGGTGTGCCTTATAACACGGCAATTAAAGTTGGTCATTACACCGTGACTTTTATCCCAAACGATCATGATACTGTAGGAACATCTAGCATTCTAATTGAAACAGAAGATAAAAGAATCCTGCACAGTGGTGATGTTAGAAAACATGGATATCACCCGGGAAATATCACGGATATGATTAAAGGTGTTAAACCGGTGGATCTATTGATGATTGAAGGCACATCCTTTAGCTTTCCTGGTGAGGTAGAAGTTGAAGTGTTGAGAAGCGAAAGAGACTTAATCGATGACTTCACTCAGCTTTTACTGGATGAAAATCGAACAATAGTGATTAATCCTTATCCGAGAAATATTGAGCGCTTGGTTGAATTGAACCGTCTTGCCAATAAAATCGAACGTCCAATTTATTGGGATAGGAGATTCTCTAATCTGCTGAGTCACTATACAAGTGAGGATGTGAAGACTTGGTCAGACTTAGAGGAGAAAAGTAATCAGGTGCTTCAAATACACTTTGATGATATAGATAAAATTAGCGAATTAGAAGCAGGTGTTTTTGTTCATATGAACGGAGAACCATTAGGTGACTTTGATCCTCGATACGAAGTATTGATGAAAACTTTAGAAGATGTCCGCTTTGAGTTTGTGGATTATAGTGTGTCAGGTCACGCATCTAGAAACGACATTATCGATATTGTAATAGATATTGACCCCGGTGTAACTGTGCCATGGCATACTTTTGAACCCGAAGAGCAAGGGGAAATATTGAGAGAAAGTGGCTTTAAAACTTTTCTTCCTGAGAAGGGAAAATATTATCAATTGGATCATATATTGAGTAATGAATAAAGTAACGGCCATGAGCCGTTCCTTTTTACTGTTTAGCGTGTCGAGGTGTTGTTGAGCTTCGAGAGCACTAGGAGTTCAACGGTGAATTGTTGTTGAGCTCCAAGAGAGCTAGGAGTTCAACGATGAATTGTTGTTGAGCTCCGCGAGCACTAGGAGCCCAACGGTGAATTGTTGTTGACTTCCAAGAGCACTAGGAGTTCAACGGTGAATTGTTGTTGAGCTCCAAGAGAGCTAGGAGTTCAACGGTGAATTGTTGTTGAGCTTCGCGAGCACTAGGAGTTCAACGGTGAATTGTTGTTGAGCTTCGCGAGCACTAGGAGTCCAACGGTGAATTGTTGTTGAGCTCCAAGAGCACTAGGAGTTCAACGATGAACTGGTGTTAGCATTCCAGTGTAGGCTGGACAGATGTCGATGATGAATCATCTTCTCGATCCAAACAACTAATTTTGACTCATTTTATAATAATTCTGCCAAACTTCATCAGGTACCATATCTCCACCTGTACTCCAGGCAATATGTGTGCCACTCTTATTCATTTGAACTGCCCCGTATATCCCCGCTAATGCGGATGGTTCTAGTTTTATGGATTCAGTATCGTAGATCGCAGTCAACATTTCAAATAGATGTGTATCACTCACTGTGCTGATTCCTGAAATAAGGTTCTTTAATAAGTCGCCGACAAAGCCTGATGGTCGCCCAACTGCTAGTCCGTCAGCAGCTGTTATATTATCCAAATCGAAGTCTTGGATTGATAATTGATCATGATAGTCTGTCATCATACCGAGTAACATGCATGGTGAGTGTGTGGGTTCGACAAAGTAACAATTTACAGCATCTTTGAAAACAGTTTTTAAGCCGAAAGCTATGCCGCCCGGGCCGCCACCAACGCCACATGGGAGATAGACATTCAAGGGTTGGTTTTTATCGACTATAATATTCTGGTCTTGAAGTTGCGCTTTTAGACGAATGGCTGCGACAGCGTAACCTAAAAATAAGGTCTTTGAGTTTTCGTCATCAATGAAATAGCTATTTGGATCATTTAAACTATCCTGTCGCCCTTGTAAGACTGCTTTGGAATAATCATCTTCATGTTCCACCACGTTTACGCCTTTTTCTCTAAGAAGATCTTTCTTCCATTGACGTGCGTCTAAAGACATGTGGATTGTTACTTTAAAACCTAATTTAGCACCCATAATTCCGATGCTTAAACCAAGGTTTCCAGTCGAACCACAGACGAGCTCGTGGTGTGAAAATAGTGTTTTAAAATCATCACTATCAAATTTTATATAATTATCTTCGGTGCTGATTAATCCTGCATTCAAAGCGATTTTTTCAGCAAACCATAGAACTTCATAAATACCACCACGTGCTTTTACAGAACCTGAAATGGGAAGGAGATTGTCCTGTTTTAAATATAGTGGACCATCAACTTTTTGATTAAACAAAGACTGTAAGGCTTTAGGCATATGAGTGAGTTCTGTTAAAGCGGATTCAATAATGCCAGCTTGGTCTGTAGTTTCTGGAAATACATGTGCAATATATGGTGCAAAACGTTTTAAACGAGCCTCAGCATCTAAAATATCATTTTCTGTAAGTGCTAAATCATCTGCCACAGTATCCATTGATCTAATATTGTCATTTAACCAAATGGTCTCCTTATAATCGATTAACTCTTGTATTTTAGGATATTCACGTATCCACTCTTCTTTAGATTTATCTACAATCACAAAATCAACTCCTTAACCCTTTTCATTCAGTGTATTAAATTTAGACAAAATAAAAAAGGTTCCTTGTTTGGGAACCTTTCTTACTATTTGTCATTAAGCTTGTTCATATCGATAACAACTGTACCAGCATCATAGTCCATATCTTTTAATTCAGTCTTATGCGCACCTTCAAAATCTGGACTATCGATAAACAACACGGATTGGTGATGTTCTAAAGCGAATCTGTAAGCTTCTTCTTGTTCGTGATTTAATTTCATATTTTCGATGCGTCTGTCTTCCGGCTCACCTGCAGAGAAATAAGTGATTAACTTATCACTAGCAGTACCATCAATCGTCTTCGATTGCACATCCTCATTTAATTCCAAGCTTTCAAAAGAATCATTTGAATACACTGTTAATTTTCTTCTGTCGACGTTCAACTCATTTTTCAATTCGTGAATTCGATTCAATAAATCTTTCTCGTTAACGAAAGTTTCAACTCTAGACATTTTCATCCCTCCTGAGGATTAACATTTACTAGATATCTACCCTGGAGAGATGAGTTAAAACAATATTAATCGTTTAATTATCTGATATATTCTTGTTTGAAAGTTTTATTTTACTGGTATTCAGAATAAATTATATTATCTCATCTAATCAGTTACAGTAGCTTTATTGTAATGTTATGCATCTGGTCCTGTGGGTCTTGTTTTATAAAGCTCTATCCACTCATCAACAGTAAACTTCTCTGCTAATTCTGCGAGTAATTCATAAGGAATCTTTTTAGGGTTAGAGAATCGTATACAACTTTTACCCATATTTAACTTTGTCGTCATGTGTTTTGGATATTCTTCAGTAAACCAATCAAGAACTTTAGGTTCTCTGTACATCCCCATATGATAAACAGCGAGGTGTCTTTTTTGAGCTGCTATACCTATGAATGGTAAGGGGGAATTGTCAACGTGGTAGCCTTCGGGGAAGGTAGATAATGGCACGTCAAAGCCAGGCATGCCATGAGAAATATTAACTTCAAAACCTGGTGGTAAGTGTGTTTCAAATGTTTCCCATGTCTTTAGAAATGCATCTTTCCATTTATCATCTATGGATGCTACATACTCATCAAAAGTCATACTTTAACCTCCTTTTATTCAATTTTACTATAAATATATATAAAGGCAGTACATAAAAAATGTTTATTGTAAGTTATTAGGGTAATTTATAGAATATAAACAAATGGGGGTATGTATATGAAGAAGGCTTGGGCATTATTTTTATTTATTGCTGTAATGCTTGTACTGACAGCTTGTGGAAGCAGTGAAGAGACGCGTACATTTGAAATGAATGAAGACGGTATCGACAGTACCTTAGTCTATACTTACAGTGGGGATGAAGTAATCAGTCAAGATGCTGAGAATATCGTTAACTATGAAGAACTGGGTATCACTAAAGAAGAAGCGGAAGAAATTCTAGGACCTGTCTCTGAAGAATATGAAGGTCTACAAGGTGTTGACTACAGCATTGAATTTGGTGATGACGAGGCTGTAGAACAGTTAACAGTGAATTATGAAGAACTAGATTATGATGAAGCACAAAATGTGACAGGTATTGATCTTGAAGGTGATCCAGAAGAAGGTGTCAGCATGGAAAGGTCTGCTGAAATGTTAGAATCTCAAGGTTATACAGAAGTCGGTGGAGATTCAGAAGAATAGAAATACAAAAGGATAATATTAGTAAGCTTTGGATGAGAAATCTTGAATTTGAGACTTCTCATCCTTTTTTATCATCTAGCTATGTTGTACGGGTGTTATTACAGTTATAATAGAGTTAAATGTGAAACTTTAGGAGTGACAACCGTGGGAGAGATTATTTCATTAAAAAATATTACGTGGCGCCGCGGCAAAAAGGAAATTTTGAAAGATGTTTCTTGGACAGTCAATAGTGGTGAACAGTGGGCAATTCTTGGTTTAAATGGTGCGGGTAAGACATCTATTTTAGATATTGTGCTCGGTTACAATTATCCTACAAGTGGCAAAGCTACGGTTATTGGTACTGAATTTGGTAAGGCAAGCTTACCTGAGATGAGAAAGAAGATTGGTTATGTCAGTTCCAGTCTCGATAAATTTCATCAAACATTAAATAGAGAGACAGCATTAAATATTGTCGTCAGTGGTAAATTTGCTTCATTTGGTATTTACCAAGATCTAGATCGTGAAACAATCGATTTTGCGGATTCAATACTTCATATGTTGAATCTTAGTCATTTGCGCGACCGTACATATGATACTTTCTCACAAGGTGAGAGAAGAAGGATATTGATTGGACGTGCACTCATGGGAGAGCCTGAGTTGTTGATCTTAGATGAACCATGTAGTGGACTTGATGTGAGAGCGAGAGAAGAGGTCTTGAACATTGTAAGAAGAATAAGTGATGAAGACCGACATTTACTCTATGTGACGCATCATATAGAAGAATTAATTCAACCGATTACCCATGTTTTACTTATTAAAGATGGGGAAGTGTTAAAGGCAGGACCAAAAAGAGAAGTGTTAACAGATTATAATTTAAGTGAAGCTTATAAGACACCGGTGGCTGTCAGGTTTGATAATGATAGACCGAGTTTAATCATTAAAGAGACGGAGGCTAAGGATGAAAAATAAATACATCTTAATCTTTATCGCATTTTTAATTGTATTTAGTCCTTTAAATGTTCAGGCAGTTGAAGGAGATAACAATCAATATAACAACGAATATCAAGATCCTTGGCAAAATAATAATCAAACAGATACATATAACGAAGGTCAAAATGGTGTGACAAATGATAGTTATCAAGACCCGAATGCTAATAATGAAACGTGGGATGATGGTTCGACGACTGAAGGATATTATGATACGAATGGTAACTGGATAGAAAGCGGTCAGAGTAACACGAACAACTATAATGATAATAATTGGAATGATGGTAATAACTCAGAGGGTTATTACGATGCCAACGGTGTATGGATAGAGGACGATAATACAGAAGGTTATTATGATTCCAATGGTGTCTGGGTAGAAGGCAATCAAAGAGAGACTCAAGATGACGGTTATAGTGATCAAGCCAATGAAACGGAATATCAAGAGCCTGTTCAAACATATGAAGAGCCTGTAGTGGAAGAGACAGAACCAGTTGTGGAAGAAGAGGTAGCTGAAGAACCTAAGAATGAAGAAGGCATTTCGATTCAAGCGCTTGAGGGAGAAGGTTATACAGTTAGTGGCTCTGTTATTGATGACAGTGAAGCGAGTGTGGAAGGTATTACGCTCGTATTAACGGATGGAGAAGAGTCTGTTGAGTCTCAATCTGATGCCAATGGAGAATTTCTTTTTGAAGATGTGGCTCCAGGTACATATACATTAAATATGAAAGAAAACGATTCTTACCAAACCACAACAGAACCTATTGATGTTGAGGTCGGCAATAGAGATAAGTTAGGTTATTCTATTGAGGTTCAAGAAATTGAAAGTGAAGAACCTGTTGAAGAAGACGCCGAAGAAGAAAAAGAAACGTCTGAAGCGGATGATACACCTGTAGAAGAAACAGAAACAGATGAAAAATCGGAAGAATCAATTTCGGATAGTATATCTGGGTTAGAAATTATTTTAATTTCAGTCGGCGTCATACTACTACTGTCAACAATTGGAGTTATCGTCTACCGACGTTTTGTAAGATAAACAAAGATTTCTTGCATGAAGAAAAGTAATTTGATATTATATAACTTACCGTGCTAAGCGGGGAGGTAGCGGTGCCCTGTACTTGCAATCCGCTCTAGCAAGGCTGAATCCCGCTTTTGAGGGTTTGGAGTGTGAGGACTGCCTCGTAAGCTTCAATGTTGATATTGCGGTCCTATGCAATAGAACGTCATGAACCATGTCAGGTCCGGAAGGAAGCAGCATTAAGTGGCCAATTCTATGTGCCGTAGGGTTGCCGTGATTGAGTTGAACTTACGAGTAACGCTTGTTCATCAGACACGACAAAGCGGTGCACGGTACTTTTTTGACTTCATAAGAATGAAGTCTTTTTTTATGCCTAAATATAAGGGTCTAAAGCACACCATATGTTATAATTACAGCTAGAAATAATGAAAAGATGAGGTGCCTTTTGATGGAATATCAGGCGTTATATAGAGCTTTTCGGCCTCAGAAATTTAGTGATGTTGTCGGCCAGCGTCACGTAACTAAAACTTTACAAAATGCCATTCAACGTGGTAAGGAATCACACGCCTACTTATTTAGTGGACCAAGAGGTACTGGTAAGACAAGTATCGCTAAGGTCTTTGCTAAAGCTTTAAACTGTCCTAACGAACAAGATGGTGAACCGTGTAATGAATGTGAAATTTGCCAATCTATTACTGACGGTAGTGCGAACGATGTGATTGAAATTGATGCTGCAAGTAATAATGGTGTAGATGAAATTCGTAATATTCGAGATAAGGTGAAGTATGCGCCAGCGGAAACGAAGTTCAAAGTCTACATTATAGATGAGGTTCACATGTTAACGACAGGTGCTTTTAATGCGCTGTTAAAAACCCTAGAGGAACCACCAGCACATGCTATATTTATCTTAGCAACTACAGAACCCCATAAGATTCCCGCGACGATTATTTCTAGAACACAGAGATTTGATTTTAAATCACTTGATCTTAATGAAATAACTGAGCGACTTGAATTCGTTGCGGACCAAGAAGGTACCAAGTACGATCCCAATGCACTACGCTATATTGCGAGAATTGCAGAAGGCGGAATGCGTGACGCATTGTCAATTATGGATCAGGTCATTGCCTTTTCAAGTGATGAAGTGACTATGGAAGACGCGGTAATGATTACAGGCGGGATTGAACAAGATGAATTAAATGACTGGTTAAAAACAATAGAGGATAAAAACACAGAAGCGGCATTTCATAAATATCAGCAATTTATAGATGAAGGTAAGGACCCGACACGTCTAGTCCATGAGCTTGTATTCTTTATAAGAGATGTTATATTGATGAAGCACTCTAATAAGATTACTGAGGATACAGCCTTTGTTCATACGGAAAACGAAATTTTGTACAAGATGGTTGATGTGTTGAATGATGCAATGGTCAGCATGAGATTTTCGGTAAATACAAGTGTGCACTTGGAAATTGTCATTGTTAAACTGATTCGTGTACTTGAATCAGTACATCCTTCTGCGAACATTAATGAAGCTTCGTCAAATGAGATTGTAGAACTTAAGGCTCAAATTAATGCTCTCCAAGAGAAGATTGAACAAGGCATTGAAGTGAAAGAAAAACCGAAGAAAACTGTTGCAAGAAGTAAGCAAGGATTCTCAATTGAGAAGATAGAACGTGTATTGAAAAATGCGAATAAAGAGGATTTAGTTAAACTTAAAGATGGTTGGCCTGGTGTCTATAAATACATTGAAGATAAAGGTCTTCAATCTTTACGAGCTCTAATCAAAGATTCTGTGCCGGTTGCTGCAAGCGATACGCATGTCTTAATCAAGTTTGATAATGATGTGCACTGTGAACTTATCAATCAGAATGCCAGCAAAAAAGAAGAGCTTGAAAAGTTAATACTAGAAATTATCGGTAAGAAAGTACAAGTTGTTGGGGTCCCAGATTCGAGTTGGAAGCAAGTCAGACAAAATTATATTGATCAACACAGAAGTGACATTCAGCAAAAACAGTCTACTGAAGAGAAGTCCTCAGATATCGCAAAGAAAATGTTTGGAGATATTGTTGAGGTGAATGATTGATACTTTGTAAAAAAGTCATAATCATATATAATATGGAAGAAATAAAAATGTATCGGAGGATGAAAACATGCGCGGTGGTATGAATAACATGCAAGGCATGATGAAGCAGATGCAGAAAATGCAAAAGAAAATGGAAGAAGAGCAAGCGAAGCTGAAAGAAGAACAAGTTGAAGGTACTGCAGGTGGCGGTATGGTGACAGTTGTTGTTTCTGGACATAAAGAAGTCATTGACGTTGTAATCAAAGAAGATGTTGTAGACCCTGATGATATCGATATGTTACAAGATCTCATTGTCGCGGCAACTAATGAAGCAATGAACAAAGCTGATGAACTAACAAGTGAACGTCTTGGTAAGCACACAAAAGGCTTAAATATTCCAGGGATGATGTAAATGCATTACCCAGAACCGATATCTAAGCTCATTGACAGCTTCATGAAATTGCCAGGTATTGGGCCGAAAACAGCTCAGCGCCTGGCATTTTATGTACTTAATATGAAAGAAGACGACGTAGTAGACTTTTCTAAAAGCCTCATGCAAGTTAAAAGAGAGTTAACTTTTTGCAGTATATGTGGGCATATTACAGATATAGACCCGTGCTATATTTGCCAAGATAAGAATAGGGATCGTTCGACGATTTGTGTAGTCCAGGATACTAAGGATGTCATTGCTATGGAGAAAATGCGTGAGTATAAAGGTCTGTACCACGTTCTCCATGGTGCAATTAGCCCAATGGACGGCATTGGACCTGAGGATATTAACATCCCTTCATTATTAGAAAGATTAAAAGATGAGGAAGTAAATGAACTCATATTAGCAACTAACCCGAATATTGAAGGGGAGTCGACTGCCATGTATTTAACTCGGCTCATCAAACCGATTGGTATCAAGACGACTCGCCTGGCACATGGCTTACCTATTGGTGGCGATCTAGAATATGCGGACGAAGTCACCCTATCTAAGGCAATAGAATATAGGACTGAATTATAAGGGCATGTATGCCCTTATAATTTTTTTAAATAAATTTTAAATAAAGGGTTGCATTAATTCTTAGTGTCCTGTATAGTTATATCTTGTTGAGCGACAAACACGAACACAACAAAATACAACATGAGAGTTAACAAAAAATTAATGCTTGCGTTCGAGCCGACAACGTGTTATAATTAAAAACAGTCAACAAGAAATTTACACAAAC
>NZ_JAVIYN010000014.1:0-70622 GCF_036665975.1 Jeotgalicoccus huakuii
CTTTTCGCGCCAGTGTGACCCGTTCATTGGCGCGTAACAATCCTTATAAATAATAAAAAGTATGAAATCCACTTATAGGATTTCATACCTAAATAAATTATTTACCGATTTCCTCAGTCAACGCTTCTAATTGATCAACGAGTTCTCCGATATAGGCAATTGTATTTTCTAATGGTTCAGAAGTTGTAATATCAATGCCGGCCATCTTCGCTAATTCAACTGGATTTTCTTTCCCACCTGTCTTCAGTACATTTAACCAATCATCAATTGCTGGTTGACCATCGTTTAAAATACGTTTGGACATTTCTGTCGCAATCGTTAGTCCTGCTGAATAAGTATATGGATATAGTCCCATATAGTAGTGTGGTTGACGCATCCAAGTCAATTCGGCCCCCTCAGTGATTTCAACATCTTCACCCCAGAACTTCTCAATGACTTCACGTTTTAATTGATTGAGCGTCGATGCAGTAACCGTCTCATAATTATCAACAAGTTTATACACTTCTCTTTGATAGGCTGCCTCAAGTAGGTGAGTAACAAAGTTATGATAGTAAGTTCTTGAAATAATTGAACTGATTACCCAACGCTTAAAGGCTGGATCTTCTGAATTCTTCAGTAAGTGATTGGCCATCAACATCTCGTTCATCGTACTTGGCGCTTCGATAAAGTACATCGATGGTCTTGTATCAAAAATATTTTGTGCACGGTTCGCATTATAGAAGTGACCCGCATGTCCTAATTCATGGGCTAAGACAAATACTTCTTCCATTAAAGAGGACCATGAGATTAAAATATACGGATGACTGCCGTATGGACTAGAGCAGAAAGCACCTGTCGATTTCCCTTTATTTTGAACGAAGTCAATCCAACGTTCATCATAGGCTCTGTTGATCATAGCTGTATAATCTTCACCCATAATACCAAGGGCATCTAAAATATATTTACGTGAATCTTCTACACTAATCTCAGGCTCTGATTCTGGATCTAATGGAATCTTTAAGTCTTCATATTTCATAGTGTCTAAGCCGTGGACATCTTTTAATAATTTCGCATAACGACGCATATGTGGGGCTAATTTTTCTGTAATCGTATCAATCTGTCTATCGTATAATTCACGGTCGACTTTTTGTTTGTGTAAAAGATAATCAATCACAGAGTCGAAACCACGTAAGTCTGCTTCTGCTTTTTCCTGTTTTAAGTGAATATCATAAGTTCCTGCTGTCGTTTCTTGGTATTGTCTTAACGATTCAGAGAATTTTTTGAATGCTGCTCTACGAACTTCCTTATCTGGATTAGACTCTAAACCACCTTCAAATGCTAGATAGGATAAAGAATATTCCTCACCATTAGCAGTAAAGGTACCAAAATCAATGTCTAGTAATTTTGTTTTCTGATATAAATCATATGGTCCTGCAAATACAGAAGAGAAAGAGGCGAGTGCTTTTTCTACATTTGCATCTAATTGATAGGGTTTAGAACGCAATAAATCCGCTATAAAGTGTGCGTATTCTGGCTGTGTATCCCCAATCTCTTTAAGGAAAGCATCATCTTTTTGGAGTAGTTCGCTATCTAAAAAGCTCGTTTTTGAGCTTAAGTCTGTTTGTAAATTCCCTGTTAATCCACCGAGTTTTTGTGCATCGGCATCACTTCTATCTTCAGATAATCGAAGGTTGGAGTATGTACCAATTAAAACTGTTGTCTCTAAAATTTTGCGATAATCGTCAATGGCTTTAATTGCATTTTCTACCGAATCAAGTTTTCCTTGATGTGAAGTTTGAAACGCATCGATTTGCTTTCGCGCTTTTCCAATTGCGTCTTGGCAAGCGTCATCATTCTTAAATATTACCGACAAATCCCATGTGTAATTCACATCGACGTCTGAACGATGCTGTAATTCTGACATTAAATCATCTCCCAATATTATTCCTTTGTTTCTATATTAGTATTATACATAAAATTTTGAATATTGTATAACTTACGATAAATGAATTATTTTTATAAAATCGGGTATATATTTCTGGAGGTGAGAATAGTGGTTGATGATGTACAGTTTTATATTTATACACTTTTAGCAGTCATTGTTTTAAGTATACTTGTCGGATTTTTACCTAAAAAATACTATATTATGCCAATTATCACTATTGTCGTGATGGGCGCATTGGCATTTATTCTGCCTAACTTCTATTCAAATCTTGAATGGCAACCACTTTTAGGATATGCAGTGTTCTTAGCTGTTTTATCGTTAATTATTTCTGTATCTATGTGGGTGGCGAAGAGAAATAGAAGAAAAGCTAAAGAGGTTAGAGAAGCAGAAAGAGTAGTGAGAGAATCCAAGGAAGAGAAAGCCCGTAAACGCTGATTTTTCAGTGTTTATGGGTATTTTTCGTGGCTATAGAAATTTTATAAGAGGGTGTTTTCAATGCTTGGTTTAACTAAGAAAAGTAGACGACGTAAGCAGATGAAGAAAGTAAAAGAGGGCGATGGTCATCTTTTAAAGCCTTATAAAATTTGGAATATATTTACGCATTCGTTGTTTCACTTAGAAATTACCAATAAAGCGGATGGGAACACGACTTACTATGCCTTAAAATCTAGATATTTTTCAGAAGAACCTTCTGTAGACCTGTATAAAGAAGGAAGACATATTGCTTTTTCTAAACTCCCAGCTGTATTTCCAGTTGATGATGGCATGATCGAAGTTAAAAATAGTACGAGTGGTATTAATAAAATTAATTATGTTTCTGATCAAGATGCAGTCTTTTCAGTCTATCCTGATAAAAACTCGGTAAGAGGATTTAGAAGAGGGTTTCATCAGCGGTTTCCAGTCATCAGTAATTTTATAGGCATCTTAGCAATAATTATCCTGTTGATTTCTTTAGTGTTGACCGTGCTTCAACTAACAGAAACACTGACAGAAATTCCGTGGGTAGCTGAAAATATTGGAAAATTTACATCTCCGATTTCTCTATCATTCTGGGGTAATTTTGCTGTCGCGATTATTGCGGCAACTGCTGCAACCGAACGTGCATTTATGTTAAAACGGCATTGGCTGATTGATATAGAGGCAGGTAGCGGCTTCACAGGAGAACAATAAAAACTTAATCTAACAAAAAAGCCATATCCCAAAAAAGTAGGGGATATGGCTTCAAATTTTTATCCAATTAGTGCTTCTAAGTCTACACCATATGATTCAGTGACAATTAGGAATACTGCACCTTTGTCTAATTCTGCTTCATATTCTGACGCTTCTTCTTTAGAAAAACCAATGCTTTCGAATTTATTTCTTAATTCGTCACCTTGTTTTTCAAAAGTTGATTTAACTGCGTCGGCTAAACCTTGTTCTTTTGCGCCAATCGTGTTGGCTTCAGCATTTTTTGCAATACGATCTGTTCGATCGTCATCATGTGTTAATACATAGATATTTTCTTTATCAATCTTGTTTGATTTTAAGATATTGATATCTTCCTGAATTCTTTCATCGTCATGATAAACTTTAAAGAATGGTGCCATATTTATAACCTCCTAAAATATTATCAATCATCTTACATATATTATTTATCCGAAATATAGATTATAAAACATCATATTCACGTGAATAGGGGCTCTATTCTGATAAATATATAACTTCCTATAATATATGTTATGTAAACTTTAATATGGATTTTAAAAGAGAGGGATTAAATATCTTAAAATTAACACTTAATCCCATTCTTCATACAATTGCATATCTTTTATTCTTTCAAAGTCATCATGATCTACTGAAAATGTTTTCTCATCTGAGTTTGCAATACTATCACTTACAGTGAGTTCATCAATTACATCGTACAATGACTCAATCTCATCTAAGGCAAATTCGTATTGTGCTTTGCTCATTAATACACCAGCTAATTGATCTCCATCCATGACATGTACAACGCGTTTTTCTTTCTTTGCGGTCTCAAATGCACGATTCGGCTGTTCTTTTAGTTCAGCAAGTTCAATATTAATTGGTTGCGATGAATTCAAAATAATACCTCCTTATAGATATTCAGTGTACATTTACCCGATAAACAATGTTTTAGTCTATTTTTATAAAAAAATCGATATTCAAAAAATTGAATATCGATCAAATTCATTTTTTCACTAATGTTAAAGTGATTTGTTTATTAGCTTTCTTTCTTTCATTTACTTTTTTTCTAAAGCTATCGGTTTGATTTTGTCTAGTTTTAAGCTGCTTAAATGTTACGTTCAATAATTTGGCAACATCCTTATTCCTATCCAAATCTTCATTTTTGAGTTCTTTAGTAACCAGTTCTAAAGAACTCTCTCTGTTTGAAAATACTTCCGGTGAATGCACATGGCTTAATACTTCCAATGACTTTTCAACAGTCACAAAACGGTATTTAGTACCATAAAGTTTAAACATGTGATATTCATCTAAAAGTACATCTCTCATCATTTGATTTGTAACCATGGATCCACCTCCGTATCTTATCTGTAATTATATACCCTTTTCCTCTAAAATCCTATCAAATTGATGATAATTTAAATCTGGTGAGCCTAACATTAAAGTATAATCCTTATATTCATCTACTAGTTTACGTAATGTATCCTTATCACAATGTAAAAGAAGATCTGTCTCTGTTAAATCCTGTAGATCCTTTCCTCTTTTACTAAATATCTTTGTACATGCTAATAACTCTATTTTAGGAACGAATACTTTCAGGTTTTTAAAGCCCTCTTTATTAACTTCAAATTTCTCTCCCACCGAGAAATCTTCTTGAGGAGGAACTTCTACAATACCACTTATTATATCAACTTCATATCTTCGTAAAATCGATTCAAAAATCTCTCTATTCGGAGTACTTAAAATTTCTATATCAATGTCTTTAGTGGACCTAAAACTACTATCGTATTGTTCCAGTAGAATCGCTAAAGCTGCACCACCTAAGATTAATATTTCTGCTGACACAGCGCTTTCGCCACACGATACATCTATTTCAATGAGTTGGTTAATAATCTCATCTGTATTCGACATATTTTTGCCATAGGCTGCCATCAGATTTCCTCCTCTTTTTTATACAAAGAAATTTCAGACATATTCCATCAAGATAATTACTTAAAAACCAGAACTTTTCAGTCCTGGTTTCATGCTATATCTTGCCTAATTTTTTGGCTAATAAGTAGACAGGCTTGTTAAATACCTTATCAAATGTGCCTGGAAGTTCTTCTATATATGGTGTGTAACCGCGTTTAAATCTGTAAACCCCGTAATCCTTGGAGTTTTCTGTAAAGTCTCCAGTTAAACCGAAGAAATTAAAGCGTTTTAAGCCCAATTCTTTCGCCTTTTTAATCATTTCCCAAGTGGCAAAGTTCGTACCTTTAAAGAAGGATAATTCTGGATAACTACCACTAAACAGATAAACCATCTCTTGATTATTGTAATAATACATACCAACCGATAGATCGAGTTCTGTACCGAATTCTGATTTGAAGCTTTCCATTTTTTCTATACGCTTATCTTTACTTGCCAATTGTTCTTTGTGTTCATTAATGCGTTTTTTCTCACGTTTTGTTGCTGTACCATTTGCTGTCTTTTCTTCAATTTCAGCGATATTATTAAGTTCTTCTTGGCGTTCTCTTTCTAATTGAGTAAGATATTTATCCACATTGACATGGGTTAAGACTAAAAACATACGGTCTTTTAAAGTGTTTAAGAGATTTTTAACCTTCTCTCTTGGCACTGGATCAAAACCGATTCTTTCCTCTGTTTCCTTATAAATGTCAATAAACTTATCGTACTGATCTTCTTCTAAAAGTCTCAGTTCTAAAGGCATAAGCTCAGTTTGACGGGTATTGTAGCGCGTCGTCGTATCCATCTGTTTTAAGATGTCATCAAGCGGCTTATCCACATCAATAACTGCTTGATATCTCAGTAGTTCTTCCGTGATCAGCTCTGTTGTAAAACCGTGATGGTTATAGCCTAATTCCTCATAGATTTTAATAATATTGTAATTATTTCGGCTATCATCTTCTAGAATGTTACCGTCATGGTCACGCATTTGATAGACCGTATATGGTGAGTGAATCATCTGTAGTGCACCATTTTTCTTTGCATACTGGTCAATTTCTTTTAAGAAAAATTCTAATTTGTCATTAGAAAAATCTTTTAATAAAGGCCCAGTATGGGATGTAAATAGCCTAAATTTCTTTAGGACAGATGTCGCACTCAGCATGGCTACGCCTATGACCGTTTCATTGTTAAGAAGCCCTAACAGATGGGTCTCATTAACCTTAGAAATGTAATCATAGAACATTTCGTCATGAAAATAGTGCATGTGACCATCATAATCCTTAAGAAATGTTTTAAATTCTTGTTCTGATATTGGTTTTACTTCCATTTCTGGACCAACCCTTCTCTATTTTACTTATTGAGTCCGAGTTTTGCTTTCACTTTATAAACGTTGTGTTGGAATGGTGCAATGACTTTTACAAAGTCACCTACAAGTTCTTCAATTTCAGCGTTAAATCCACGCTTAAATCTATACACACCATAGTCCTCCCCGTCTTCTGAGAAGTCCCCGCTGACACCATAGAAATTATATCTGTCGATATTATTGTCTATGCAATACTTCATCATTTCTAAGTGCATCTTGTATGGCCCAACAAACTGTGGATACTCAGACGTACTCGCTCCTGAGTTATAAACGAGTTCGTAAGGTGTTTCGAAGTAGATTCCAGCAGCAAGATCTAAGACGTTACCTTCCTTGTCATGAATGACTTTGGCATCTTCTAAATCTTTCGTTAAGTTTGCTACTTGTTTTTCTAACTCTTTAATCTTATTGAGTGTTTTATCGTTTTTGTTTTCTTTAGCTTGCATAGTAACTAAGCGACCTTCAACATCTTCTAATTCACTTGTTAAATTCGAGACGTATTTGTCTAGCTCAATATAAGCATATGGAATTAAAACCTTGTCTCCATAGGCTTTTTTAAAGTTAGAGAAATAGCGTTTTGGATCAGGGTGTGTAAAGAATCCTTGACGCTCAGATGTGTCAGCATAAAGCTTCACAAACTTATCAATCTCATCTACTTCTAAGAACCTAAGCTCTACGCCATACTTTTGAACCTTTTTCATATTGCGTTTACGTTGGGAATCGAATGATTTAATGAGTTCCTGCTCGTTATTAAATGGAGACATATCTAAGACACTCATCCAACGCGCTTGAGATGTTTTAGAATAGCCACGTGTAAAGCCTTCATGTGCATAACCAAGAGATTCTAAAAGCTCGATGACATCATCTTTTGGTTCATAGTCCGTTTTTTCATTAACGTCCTTGTCGTACTTTTTGTATATCCAGTTTGGATCGACTTTAACGTAAGAACATTTATTTTGACTTAAATAATCCGTTAAACCTTCAAAGAAGAATCTAACGAGGTCGAGATTGTGGTAATCTAAGACCGGTCCACGGTTAGAGTAATAGAAATATTTACCCATTACCGTTGGCTGCAAGGTGAATAGACAAGCAGCAATGACTTTGTCACTATCGTCTTTCACACCGACTAATTTTACCTCTTGCCTATCCATTTCACGGTTCTTTTTATTTTCTATCATCTGGAAGAAGGCTGACTCATGCCCTTCCTCTATAAAAGATTGATATTCCTCATCAGTAAGTTCCAAGAATTTCATAATTTCACTCTCTCTTAAAAGTCTTCTTTTAATCAATAAAATATTTTACCTTCTTATATGCTTTAATTCAACTATATCACAGTATGGCGTAAGTTTTAGCATGATAAAGTGCTGTTTAGTGGACAGTGCCGCATGACATCTGCCTGATTATCTTGTTTAGTGGACAATGTCACGGCACATCTGCCAAAATAACTATCTTATAGGTCAATGAGAGCCATCTACCGGTAAACAAGAATAAAAAGCCTAATCATCTTTCTGATTAGGCTGTCTATCTTATCCTCTTATTTTGTTAATTGCTTGATAGGCTTTATAAGCTGGTCCGTTGATTGGCTTAATGAAGTCTCCGATGTACTCATTAACGACCGCATTAAAGCCTTTCTTAAATTGAATCACGCCGTAGTCTTCGGCATTTTCAGTGAAATCTCCACTGATTCCATAGAAGTTGTATTGGTCTATACCTTGGTCTAATGCATATTTAATCATAGTCCACTGGATGAGATATGATCCCGCAAAGTGTCTAAAGTCATTGTCTGTACCACCGGAAAGATAGGTCACTTCGTGTGGTGTGACAATGAAGTAGGCACTGGATAGTGGCAATTCTTTACCATGTGTCTGTAGGAGTTCTTCCCCTTCTTGTAACTTCGCATCTATGTTTTCAATTTGTTCTGTTAGATTCTTAATTTTGTTTTGATTTTTCTCGTTGTCTGGATCTCTGTCTAAGGCTTTTTGTGCCTTATCTATATTCTTTTGCATCTTAGCTTTGTCATTAGCAATGGACTCAGTATAGTCTTCAAGGTCTACGTAAACCATAGGAATTAGCACTTGGTCTTTAAAGTACTTCTTACGGTCAATGTAAAAGCTGTCATCTCTATCAAAGAAGGCTTTCATCTCTGATGTATCTTTCATAAATTTACGGAAGATATCAATGTTGTCTAGGTTTAAATATTTAATGTGTAGACCATGTTTTTCAGCCTTCTTAATGTTTCTTCGTCTTAGGTTATCCATGTCATCAAAAACTTGTTTTTCGTCTTTATCTGTTAAATTTAAGACAGAATGCCAACGCACTTGCACAATCGGGTCGAAGCCGTTTCTAAAGCCGTCATGATTATAGCCGAGTGCTTTAAAGTTATCGAAGATATAGTCGTTTTCCATACTTTCAATAATCTCGCCTTCGTGATTACGTTTGTTAATCACTTCATAAGGGTCGACTCTAAGATATAACACTTTTTTAGGTTTTAAGAAGTTTGTGAGACCTTCAAAAAATGTATTGAATACCGCTTCATCACTATAATCTAAAACCGGTCCTCTGTTTGTATATGCGTATTTAAAAACCTTCATTACTGGTGTTAAAGTGACTAAACACGCTGCCTTTACTGTGTCTTGATCTTTAACACCGACTAAATAAGTCTCGATGCCACTGTCTACTTTTAATTGGTAGTTCTCTTCAGTTTGAGTGAAATGACTGAAGTTCTCTCTCGTAAAGTCATTAAACTCAGCTAAACTTAATTCTGTAAATTGCATAATGGCACTCCCGTTCATCAATTCTTAATCTCTAATATAGTAACAGATTTCACAAGTAGTTTCATCTCAAAGCAAAATCAATTTTACCTTATTAAAAGAATTCCCTAAAATCGCTAAGTTTAGGCATAATTTTAGTCGATAAAAAGCTGTTATCTGTATGAAAGATAACAGCTAAAATTTAGACTAAAGTCATTTTAATTTCTTTGTTTACTGCATTTGCTAGCTTATTTAATGTGTGAACTGTAGTATTCACTTGCGCGTTCTCTATACGAACAATCGTTGACTTTGGTACACCTGACTTATCTGCTAACATCTGTTGAGATAATTCGTATTTTTCTCTCAGTTCTACGACCATCACTGCAATTTTTAGGCGTATATGTTCTTCTTCGAAGTTATCTTTTCGCTCTGGACTGGTTACTATAACGAATTTTTTAATCTCTTCCATTCTAGTCATTGGATTACCTCCAAATATAACTTCTACGTTTCTTTTAAGGCAATTTCTCTAATCATTTCTTTAGTAATATACTGATTTGAGTTAATTAAATCAAATATCCGCTGCTGTTTTTCTTTAGATATTGTCATACCTTCTAGTTCTAAATTCTTAACGATTTGCTTATTCGTTTTTGAGTCTATGGTTAGCATATCAATCGACTCCTTTACTACTTAATTATACCACGTTCATTCTGATACCCTTATATTTATGCTTTTCAAAACGAAATCCAAAAGTTTCGCCCATTTAAGCGAATTATATAAAATTCGCTTTTTTAGGCTAATTGTTATATACTATCCTTACTAGTTTAAGGAGATGGTTCCTATCTTATCTATGTTGATTATGGATGTGTCTAATAGTACAAAGGCCCCAAAAGAGATTTATGATCATCTTGCTTTTATTGAAGAAAAATTACAAGAATTAAATACAGATCAAAATAGAATATATGTTAATTATCGCATGGGGGATGAGTTATTCATACTCTCTGATACGGAGTATTACACTGCTCTCTTATCACTTTACGTCAAAGTTCTATGGCCCGCTTCGGACTTTCCTTTAAAGTGTAGCTTCCATAGTGTGGATATTCCTTTTCCGGAGGGTAATCCTGAGCATTGGAATCATCCGTCTATAAAAACAGTTCGTGAGTCGCTTCAATCTATAAAGAAATCGAACATGCAGGATTTTGCGAGTCCGCATATGACAAAGGGTATAGAAATTTCCTTAATGTATGCGACGGATATCTTTAGAGATTTGACTGAAAGTCAGCAAGAAGTGATGCAGTATTATCTAACGGGTATGAGTCAAAAGGATATTGCAGCAAAGACAAATAAGTCTGTGGCGACAATTTCTAAACATGTCCAACTGTCACGGGTGAAACAATTAACTGAGATTATTGATTATGTAAAATCTACCTATTCACTTAACTCAGAAGCGCTTGTAGATCAGCTCCGTGATATAATCGGGTCAGGAGGAAAATAATGGTACTATTAATTATGATTGGTATTACTCTGTATATAATTAGCGGTGGCTTGATAAAAATCATCCTGGAGATTTTATCAGGTGAGAAAAATACAGAAACCGACCGTATTGGAATGACGATCGGCTACTGTGAAAGATTATTAACGATTGCATTTGTGATGTTGAATCAATATACAGCCTTAGGACTCTTAGTTGCGGCTAAATCTATTCTCCGCTTCTCTGGGGATAAATCCAGCGAGTCTGTTAGAAAAGAAAGTGAATATGTTTTAGTTGGGACAATGTTGTCGCTGGTCTTTGGTATAGTGAATGGATTGATTTTTATGTTTGCTTTTAAGATTTAAATTGATATCAACCTGATTATATAAGTTAAATACAGACCAAGGCTCTTATATGATTGAGACATTAGTTTAGGACTTAATCCAGTCTCTATCCATATTTAATTCTTTACTGTCCCATCCATCTTGTATCTCGAAAATTTTAGATTCTACTTTCTTATTTTTTGAAGTATAGTATGTTAAATATATAGAATCAAATTTAGCATTCATGTCAGTCTTGTTAAAGATATAATATACTTCATATTGTTGTATAGATTCTGGAGGTAGATTAAATGAATACGAACCATTATTACCTAGATATATAATCTCTGACCCTTTTTCAATGTAATTACTTTGAGTTGCTATATCTACTTCCTCAGTAGAGTTGTAAAGAGCCAAATTAACATTTCTTATAATTTGATTAACTTCTTTATTATTGTGAATCTCTAGCCAAAGTGGGATTGTTAATTGGTTTTTTCTTTCCTTAAACGATGCTAACTTCCCATCATGTTTACTATACACGTGTTTATAATATACAGATATTTCACCTCTCCGTTTTAAATATCTGTATATTAATTGTTGTAAAAAGTATATTAATACTGCGCTAACTAAGGTAACTATTGCTCCAAACCCAACATACGTTAATTGAAACAGATTTTCCTCACTCATACATACTTTCCCCTCTTCATAAAGATTTTTGAGATTAAATACAATGGCTACATTAACCACAATATTTAGGCTCTTCTCAATTATTCACTTTGCTAATTAATTAGTATTAACTGATTAAATATTGATTAATCAGTGACCTCATTCTGTACTTAAATATTTCATCTTTCGATTTTTCTATCTTTTCTTCAAAGAAATCCACTGCATCTTTTTTAATGTCTCTACGTTTGTCACTTAGCTGATTAATAGCACTTAATAACAAATGACAATATGTCCAATGTTCTTCTTTGATTTCTCCATAGGGAAGAGGAAAATACCATTCGTTATTTTTCAAATTACTTAAAAACTTTTGTTCTTCATCTTTATACTCGTAATAAATGAGTAATCTATGAAGATCTTTCAGATTTTCAAACACATCAATTCTATTTAATAATCCTTTGTCCCTATTCATTATTAATTTCTCTGTTATTTTTTGATTATATTTTTTCAAATACTGATAATTTAAATTATCCAAGACATTAACAATAAATTTAGATTGTTTTACTAACAAAATATTATGAGGTAACACCTCATAATAATCTATGAAATTTGTCTTATTAAATATCCAATCCACTATGTCACATGCATCGTGTTTAAAGTCTAATTTAGTTTGTTCAGCAATATAAGCTAATTCGTCTAATCGTTTTAAAAAACTATGTAGTGAAATATATCCTTCACCTCTGTCAGTGTACGAAGTGATATCAGTTATCTCTTTCATTAATTCTTTTTCCGACATAAATAATGGAATTTTTTCAAAATTATTAGCTTCAACCTGTTTTTTCACTTTCACTAATTTTTCCTCTCTAATTTCTCCTGTCATAAACCAACTTAGTAAAATCGATGTGAGGTTTTTCATCATATCATTATTTAGTTTATTTCCAATAATATAACTGTTTATATATTCAAATCTATTCTCCGGTTTTTCATAATGCCTCTTTGCTGATTTTCTCATGCTCTCCTTCTCAATTTTGTCTATTTTTACTAATTCTTTCTTGTGCTCAACCACAAATAATATGACTGCACCACATATTAAATATAAATCTTGCTTGTTAAATTTATGACTATATTCAATGTCACTATTTTTCGTTTCTATTTCATCTATAAAGTATTTAACTTTTTCCATTGTCCGTAAATTTGTCTTTGAATTCTCGTGATAAATTGGTTTAATACTATTCCATATTTCATTTCCTAGTATATTCTCAGGCGCTCCATTAGAATATGATGTGATCTCGTATATTCTATCAATAGATTTTTCTGAATACGCATTAAAAATATCCTTTTCATTCTCTGGTAAATTATCAATAGATGAGACTAATATAACTCTTATAGATTTACCACTGGTTAAATAATCTACTAATCCTAATACCTCTTTAATATCTAAGCTCTCGGTTCTTCTTTCCAGATCATCAAATATTATTATTCTTTTATTTCCCTCTAAATTTTTTTGTATTTTTTTTAAGTACATCTTTTACTATAGGAACTGAGATACTAAAACCAAATTGAGAGTACTTTAAGTCTCCAGCAATGTTTAATAATTTCTCTGTATTCCCCCTAAACTTTGAAACGATTTGATAGTATATTTCTTCATATACGTCATTAATTTCTTTCTTACCAAATAGTGAAATATATATATAGTGTTCATTCTCTTTAACCGCTTCCAAAATATGCTTAGTTTTACCAATTCCCCATGATCCGTTAAATAGTACTTTTTTGTATGGAAGTGAATCTAAATCATCTAACATTTCTTTAATCTTACTAGCTTCCATTTTTTTATTTCTCCTTTTTTACAAGTTAAATCTATCTATTGATATTCCCATAGTATTTTCTGCCATTCATTTTGTGCTTCTTGGTCACCGGAGACTTCGAAGTCTTTGTCCGTTGGAATTCCACCATCTTTTGTCCCATCATCT
Source organism: Jeotgalicoccus huakuii (assembly GCF_036665975.1). Lineage (NCBI taxonomy): Bacteria > Bacillati > Bacillota > Bacilli > Caryophanales > Staphylococcaceae > Jeotgalicoccus > Jeotgalicoccus huakuii. The sequence goes on from NZ_JAVIYN010000014.1 coordinate 13,585, forward strand.
GCGTACTCACCGAAACCTGCTGAAAATGCCATATTTTCTTTAGGTGCGATTAACTCGTATACAACACCATTATCTACAAGAATATATTTATGAATGTTAGTTTCTGGTACAGCTATATTACTATATCCTTCAGCAGTCCCTGGAACTCTGTCTAAGTCGTCCGTACCAACTATACCGCTTGATGGTTGATAGAATGCGACGCCTCCAATTATATGCATATCAAAATGGTCAAAACCTGGATTATTAAAATCTTGAACTTGTGCCTCTCCATCTGGTGTATTTGCATACCAATCGCCCGATCCTGCAGCACCATGTGTAAAGAAGAATGGAGTAACAGCCATACCACCTATTTCTGCACGTTCCACTGCCCAGTTGTAAAATTCATCATTCATTGCCTGTTTTTCTTCCTCACTGAATTCATGAGCGGTAAATTCTGGAGTCTCTGCGACTTCACCATTATTTTCTTCGACCTCAGTTTCTGTTTCAGATTCAGTCGGTTCTTCTTCTACTTGTTCTACCTCTTCGTTTTCTTCTGTAGCTTCTGATTCTGTTGATGCTTTTTCCTCAGCTATGTCTGTCTCTTGATCAGCAACTTCGTCATCTTCAACTTCTTGAGTATTTTCTTCAGAGTTCACAGCTTCCTGATCTTCTGTACCTTCATTTTCTCCACTACATGCAGCAAGCATAAGCACAACAACTAGACTTCCTATACGCTTCATTACCTTGTTTGCCTCCATTTTCTTTACTGTTTTCCTATCCCGAAATAGGGTATTTGTATATAAAAATCACGTTATTAATTATTAGCCTAAACTACTATTAATAAACTTTTAATAGGATGATGTTATATGAATAAATACTTAAGGATAATAGTACTAATTTTGGCAACTGGTGTTATCATTCTCGACTTCTACTCTAGTGTACTGCCTATAAATTTAAATAGGTCTTTCGTTCTCGTAATTATTTTAGGATTAATTGGACTGTCGATTTTTGTAAGTTCTCGTCAGACTGAGTATGAAGGCTTAAAAGAAACTTATAAATTCCAAATAAATTCTACTTTCTATGTTTTAGTATTAGTAGTTATATTAAATATCGTATCCCCTGGTGGTAGTGAGAGTGTTTTTAGAATCAATAATATAGTCTTTTGGATTTTAATTTTACTTTCTTTTGCAGATGCATATAAAACTAAACAGCGATTAAATAATTATGACTCTGAAAATATAAAGACCTGACTTTCAATACTGAAAATCAGGTCTTATTACATATAATCATCTAGCCTAGTTTTATAAAAATAGTATTCTTACTAGGAATATTCCAATAATATTAATCCCTATCGTAAAGAGACTTAATTTTTTAGCGCTTCCCTCACCTGTTTTGCTGATGAGTAAAATTACGACACTTAAAAGTGCTAAAACGATTGCGTTGTAGAATGGTAAGCCTAATGGTGATAGGTAAATATTATTTGGTTGATTGGCTGCAAATGTAGTAATCAAATATATTAAATTGATGATAGATAATATCAATATCGTAATCCGCATATCATCACTTCCTTACTGTCCCTCTATCTCTTATAATTACCTTTCCGGTCTTTATTAAACCTAAAGAGGATAAAATAGAAGAAGGGGGTCAACTTTTTAAATTCTTAAACATGAGTAAAATCATAGTACATTAAAAAACCTTGGCTATCTGGGTCTTCTGATAACTCTAGGAAACCATTTTTCTCGTAAAACTCTTTTAATCTTTTCGACTCATTTAACTTATTCTCTTTTTCCGACTCATATGCTGAGGCTTGTAGGATAATACAACCCATATCAGCAATCTTACCCCACTTTAATATTTCTTTTAATATTTGCGAACCAATAACTTTATTTCTGTGATTTTTGTTGACATTCATCATACCAATTACCATTAAAGATCCCCAGTTCATTCCTTCAATTTCAAAATCATTATCATCAATTTGTGGCTTAAGATACTCATATATACTTAATGCATCATTTACAGAATCAAACACATCAAATAAATTCGTCTCAGTCAAGTTGTATATATTCATTATAGATACTGTAAAGAACCCTATATCTTCATATGTGTCATCATCATTATAGCTTCTAATCTTTCCTTTACCTTCAATAATTTTTAAATCTGTATTGACCTGTGTATTTAATTCCATAGATACATAAGTGTAATCATCTTTCATATGTACACTCTCCTTCAATTTTTTAAATTGTCCCTCTACCTTTTATGCCCCGCTATCAAACCTTCTCTCAATTTTAAGGTAGAGGCTTCTGTACAGCTAATCGCCCGCATAATAGACAGTTGTCCATATTTTTCTTTTAGAGCGTCTATTGTCTTCATTAGGGCTTCTTCTCTTAATAATTTGTCTGGGTCTTGAAAGAGTGAAATCTGCTTGGCACTGTCTGGTATAAAGTTCGATAGTGAGACTGAGATGGTTCTGTAAAGTTCATAGGGATCGGCGATTCTGTTGATGTGTTTCCAAACCAATTTCATAATATCCATTTCATTGTTAGATCCTTCTTTAATGGTAAATTGCTTTCTATATATATGACCGTCTTTGGTACCGAGTGTAAAAGCGACGGTTCTTGCAAGTTGTTTCATCAAACGCATTCTATGGACGACTTCATCGATATGTTCAAATAAAACTACATAGGTTTCTTCGAATTGGTAATCTCTCATAAGTATTTGGCTCTTCGCAATGGATGGTGAATGGACGACGTGCTTGTTGCTAATCTGACTAAAATCAATGCCGTTAGCATGTAAGTGCCAGTCTACACCAACAATACCGAAGTCTCTTTTTAAATGAGTATGGGGATATTTTGCTAAGTCTCCTATAGAAAATATGCCACGTTGGTTGAGTTTCTTTTCACTTCTGTGGTTAATGCCCCAAAACTTACTCAGTGGTTTAATATTCCATAGTTTGTCTGGAACATCTTGATAACGCCATTCTGTGATACCGTCCGGCATGTGCTTGGCTTCAATATCTAAGGCAACTTTACTGAGCAACATGTTATCTCCGATACCAATGGCAGAACCAATCTTTGTCTTTTCATAGATTTCATCTTTTATAAGTTTAGCAAGTGCTTTTGGACTATCTGCAAAGAGTTTGTAGCTGTGTGTGACGTCCATAAAGAACTCATCAACTGAATACTGATGAAAATCTTCTGGCGCAACGTATTTCAAAGCAATTTCTGTAATGCGTTTGGTGTAATCTAGATATATTTTCATAGATGGATTGATGATATAAATATCGCTTCTTGAAGGAATTTCAAATAATCTAGATCCTGTTTTAATGCCAATCTTTTTTAATTCTGGAGTTGCTGCGAGTACAACAGAACCAATACTTTTCGTATCTCCGACGACGGCGAGTTTTACCTTCATAGGATCTAAGCCTTTTAATATACAAGATACACTGGCGAAGAAGCTTTTTAAATCTACACAGAAGATATGACGCTGTGGACATAGATTATAGTTATATAATTGATACATTTAGATCCTCCTAAATCGAACATATGTTCTATTTTAGCATGAATCTAAATTTATTGTTGAGTTATAACACTTATATTTTTTTAGAAAATTGATTCTAAGAAACATATAAAGCAGAGATTTTTTATAGTAAAAAAAAGATGCATTAATCTGCATCTTCTAATCCAAACAAATCTTCTGGAGTAAGTTTTCTATCTATGATTCTGTATAAAAGTATTTCATCCTCTGTAAGTAAACCACTATAAATGTCTTTAATAGTTGTTTGTAATTTCGGTCTACCATAAAAATATTCCATTGAGTTTTTAACAAGCATGGTCGATATATTAAGAGGGCCTTGGAATTGATGAACCCATCCCTTAGTACCTTCATCAGTCATTCTTTCTAACAATTCATTGTATTTGTACAGTTTTTTAATTGAATTTTCCGTTCCATCTTTAGTATTAGAAAATATATCTGTTTCTTTAATGGCTTTGTCAGTTGCGTTTAGAAAAATCACTTTGTTTTCATCATTACATTTAATGTAATAAGCTTTAATATCATCATCATTCATATGATGTAACCCAAATTGACCTCTAAAGTTATTGAATTTAAGGGCTAGTTCATTTTTAGCCTGATTTTTTATTTTTCGCATAGCTGATGCATTAAAGTGTTCCAAAGCATTTATATTGTTTGTATTTTTATTTTTTATAATTTCAACATAAAGATCTTCTTTCAGTCTTATTAGCTCGAAAAACTTCTGCATTTCAAGGCTTTCCTTGTTACTTTCATTTGTCTTAGAAAATTCATCTGTGTGTTTTTGCATTTCTTCACGTTGTTCTTCTAAAGCTTTTCTGTTAAGTTTTAAATCTTCTCTTTGCAAAGAAAGATCAATGTTTTGTAAAATTGCTGTAGATATTAACATAATAAACGCTGCAAATGATGTATACATCTCAGTAGGAAATCCTTCTATTGTAAACACACCAATAAGCAAGACAATTATTGAGAGAACGATACCAATAATAAGTATCCACCACTTACCTACCCTTTTATAAAAAACAACTTTTTCATTTTCCTTATTCAGTTGTTAACACCTCCAAACAATTAATACCTATAACATACCATAATAGATACATATAAATAATGATGGTGAATTTTAACTCCGATTAAAAAACCACCAAACGCTCTTCCCAGCGTTTGGTGGTTCGTGTGAAGTCATGTACACTATTTTTGTTACCTATAATTTAACATATGCAATATAAAATTACCAGTTTGAAACGTTTCTTTATGAGACTTAAGGAAAGTTCTATTTATATATCGAACATACGTTCTATTTTTGTTATAATTATTATATCGCCTATTCTTCCCGGGCTAAATATGTTCCGGGAGGGGGTGGAGTTCATGGACGCTATTTTTGTATATTTTGTTGGACCGGTCATCGTAGGATGTATCGTCCAACTGTTCAAGCACTGGCTTGAATTACAAAGGAAAGATTAGGCGATAAGCACTAAAAGCCCCGAGTTGTTCTTCCCAGCAACTCGGGGTTAGTGTTAGATAAGGGTTAGTAGAATGAATAAAGGACCTGCTAAACCTAATAAGAATACTAGTGACAGTGATGATTCAAATTTTTCACTATCAGAAAGCTTTTTTAATATTGGATTAGCAATCACTCTAATCAAACTGATAAGCAATATGATACTAATAATGAAAATTAATCTATTGTCATTTAAATAGTTTATCACTAGAAAGAATACTAAAGAAAATGGTAGTCCGAGTAAAAAAGAATATAAATACTTCATCAATTCACTCCAGTCGTATAGGATCTAGTGTATATATACCACTACATAAATCGAGTAATCATTCATAGGTTAAACCACACAGTCAGCACGACTATCTTCTTTCTTAGACATGTTCATAATGACAACCCCGACTATAATAATAACTAGACCGCTAATATTGATTAGGGTAAGCACTTCATTAAATAAGAAGATACCGACTATGGCTGTACCGACTGTACCAAGTCCGGCCCAAACACTGTAAGCAATGCTTAGTGGTATACCTTTTAATGACATAACTAATAAGGTAAATGATACGGCGTAACCTATAAACATAGCAATTGTGGGGACTAGAACCGTAAATCCTTCAGATAGATTTAACATGGATGTTGCGAATACTTCAAATAGTATCGATGTGATTAATATTAAAAAGTGTTTCATAGTTCTCTCCTTATACTCTCATCAGCACAACACCGACAATAATTAAGATGATACCGATGAGTGCATTTTTTGTGATTTGTTCTTTGAATACTAAAAATCCGACCATGGCTGTGAATGCAGTACCTGCCCCACTCCAAACGGTGTAAGCAAAGCTTAATGGTAAGCTGATTAATGATAGTGAAAGTAAAAAGAATGCGAGTATATAACCGCCTGCAATTCCGACAATATAGAGTTTGTTATCACTTGTTGCTGTCAGTTTCATCATGGTAGTCCCGAATACTTCAGATAAAATTGCACCTAATAAATAAATGTATGGCATTTAATTCACTTCCTTTTCTAGTGACTGAATATAGTTTTTAACAACCGTCTCCATTTTCTCTTTGTATTCGCTACTGATGTTATAAGTTAAAGTGAACCAAATTCCATCACAAATCATTCTGAGTTCGAGTATCTTATTTTGATCCCCTTGATCATTTTCAAAAGCTTCATCCCATCGTTTAATTGTCTCTTCCCAGTAGGTTTTACTTTTCTTATCTTCGTGAGATGAAATGAAGACTGCTGGTAATAGAATATTCTCTTTTTCTGTTAGGTAATCCATGGTAGCCATGGCGTATGCTCTGGTGAATTGATATGGACCTGTTAAATTGGACATATAACCACGTAAGTTGTCCTCAAATTCATTGATGACTTTTTCATTCATTTTGTAGAGTAATTCTTCCTTGTTTTCAAAATGATAAAGTATGCCACCCTTGGTGATTTCTGAAGCTTCTGCAAGATAGCTCATGGTGAGTTTTTGAATACCTTCTTCGTTTACAATCTTTGCTGCATTGATGAGTAATTGATCTTTTTTCTTCATGTGTATACCTCTTTTAATATTTACTATACCAAACGTTCAGTAAAGTGAATGTAACATGAATTTTTCCGTAAAATCAAGAATGAATTTTAAATAAGTATCATTATTTTCTTTGACAAACATCCACTTCCCTCTTATACTGACGAAATCATAGTAAATAAGTAGGAATAGGAGTGAGTTCTTGGTTTCTAATATAAATACGGTAAGTAATTTTAACAATAATATTAAAACTCAAGTGAAAGCTTTAAATCCACCTCAAAAGAAGTTGATTATTGGTGGTGTCTTGGTGAGTTTGGTTTTATTTATATATTTAGCAATAACTCAAGATATGATTCAACCGATACTAATGATTATAGGTTTATTATTGGGTTATGCTTTGTTTCACTCTCGCTTTGGTTTTACTTCTGCTTTTAGACGATTGATGTCTGTGGGTAATGGTGAGGCGATTCGTGCTCACATGGTCATGTTGGCTACTGCAACCTTACTTTTCTCACCTATTTTAGCGTTTGGGATTTCATTTTTTGGCGCTGAGGTAACGGGTTATGTTTCTCCTGTCGGTGTGAGTTTAATTGTTGGTGCTTTTATATTTGGTATTGGTATGCAGCTTGGAAATGGTTGTGCCTCTGGTACTTTATTCAATATTGGTGCGGGGCGTTCGGTTATGTTTATTACCATAATTTTCTTCATTATTGGTACTACGATTGGTGCGGCGCATTTACCGTTCTGGACTGAAGATTTGCCTTCAATGGGACCATTCTCTTTAGCAACATCTACTAACCTTGGTTATGGTGGTGCCTTAATTGTTTCTTTACTTATTTTTGCCTTGATTGCTTTTATAAGTAAGGTAGTTGAGAGAAAGAAAAATGCACCTAGGGCAGCGACGGTTCCGTCTACTCATGGTTGGAAGAGAGTTTTTAGAGGGTCTTGGCCAATGATGGTGGCGGCTGTAGTATTAGCTGTGTTAAATGCTTTGACTTTAATGGTGCGTGGTGAGCCCTGGGGGATTACTTCTGCTTTTGCTTTATGGGGCTCTAAAATTGCGGAAATTCTTGGATTTGATGTAGCGAGTTGGGGATATTGGCAAGGTGAAGCGGCGACTGCATTAAATGCTTCGATCTTTGCTGATACGACGACTGTTCTTAATTTTGGTGTGATTTTAGGTGCCTTTATTGCGTCTGCTGCTGGTGGGTTGTTTAAATTCACTAAGATTAATAAAGGTAATTTTATGGCTTCTGTTATTGGTGGTCTGATGATGGGCTATGGTGCACGTTTAGCTTTTGGTTGTAATATTGGTGCTTATTTTGGTGGTATTGCTTCCTTCAGTCTTCATGGTTATATTTGGGGTATTGTTGCGATTGGTGGCACCTTCTTAGCTTTATATCTTAGACCTTTATTTGGATTGTCGGTTCCTAAGTCTAATGATTCGGTGTGTTAAAATTTAATCGATAAAAACCCAGTAAAAATCCTAACATCATGATTCGATGTTAGGATTTTGTTCGTCGTGATCGCTTTGATCTATAAAGTTGTAGAGTCCGAGTCGGTAGCCCCAGAGTTTGTAGAATTCACTGAACCAGATTCTTTTGGCATAACTTCGTTCGTGCCAGGCTTTACCGTCTGTGCTTGGGGCAGAAATGTATGATAAGTCAAATTTTCCATCGTTTACTCTATCATAAATCATTTTAGATCTTTTAAGATGATAGTCACTTGTAACGACGAGAGCACTGTCGAATTCGTATTCATCCATTAGTTTTAAGGTTTTTGTAGCGTTGGTATAGGTACTTGTTGCATTGTGTTCTTCAATAATTGCTGATTTGGGAATACCGAGTTCCATTGCGAATTCTATACTTTGGGGGTAAATGTTCTTTCTTACTGGTGAAATAATTACATAGTCTGCATAGTTATCATGATACAGTTCTGCAGCTTTTTGCATGCGTCCATTGTCTCCACCCCCGAGCACGATTATTACATCCGCTTTTTGGGTGTATCAGACTCACTATGGTTTATACTCTCAATCAATACAGCAAAAATCATTATTAAACATATACTTAGTATTATTACTACACCTTTTATTTTCATTGAGGTCTCCTAATATCGCTCAAATTATTTAAGTGCGTAATCATGGTATCATAAGTCCTAGAGAATTACAGATTAAAGTACTTATTAGGGTAATACATATATCTGAATAAATTATTAGAAATCCTCTTACTTACCATTTAAGAATTTCTTAAGTTCTTCACTATTCGTTTCAAAATCCATATCAATGACATTTCCAGTATAGCTGGTATCCATAAATTGATAAGTATTTTCTAAAGGTAAGGTCATTGAATCAATATCTTTGTCTCCTCTTACTAGGAAGCTAGCAATCATTCTGTACATTTCCTTATTAGACATTGATGTATCAACATAACCCATGCCTGTACCGATAATTTTAGGGAGTTTAACAACCCCGCCTACACTTACAACTTCATCTTTGATTGCAGAAAGGACTTGTTGCTGTCGTCTCACCCGTCCAAAGTCGCCTTCTTCGTCATTTCTAAATCGTGCATAGGCAAGTAAGTCCTGCCCATTTAATTGTTGAACTCCTTTATGAAGTGTCGTATCAATTTTTTCTGACATGTCCTTTTCAACATCAATTTCTATACCATCTGGGTTAATCACATCTACAGTATCGGTAAATGCTTCATAATCTACGGTCACATATTCTTCTACTTCTAGTCCAAAATTATGTGAAATGACTTCTCTTAAGAGTTCCATACCACCTAAAGAATAGACCGCATTAATTTTATAATTTTGATAGCCAGGTATCTCTACATAGATATCGCGCATGAGTGACACAAGCTTCATGTCTTTTTTCATATAATCATATTGTCCGATCATCACAACATCCGTACGTTCTGCACCTTCATCCATACGGTCTTTACCAACGATGAGAATTGTCTTTTTACCATCATTATTGTCCACTGGGTCAAACGTTTCTGATTCTGTTTCGACACCATTTTCTTTAGCAATATTTAAACCTGATCTATAGGAAAACACTATATATAGAGCAATAATTATTATTAAGGCAATTGCACCAAGGAATACAAATCCTCGTTTTCTAAGTTTTGTTTTCTTAACAGTTTTATATTCTTTCTTACCGGATCTTCTCATCTGCTCATTGTCCATTACTAACTGCCCCTAAACTTTTCTTAAGAACTAATTGTACGCCATCTTTCTTATATTATAAAGTGAAAACAGATTTAATCAGTCAACAAATTGCATACAAAAATCCCACTAAGTTTGTTGATTTAACTCAGTGGGACTATAGCTATTCTTCTGTGTCTTCTTTATATTCACTTTCAATTTCATCAAATTCTTGATTGACTGTTTCTTGGAGTTTTTCTCTTTCAGCCTCTACATCATCACTTGATTCGTCATAAGCTTCACTTAAGAAATCTCTCACTAAGAGATATCTCTCATCTGCCATTTCTCTAGCTTCAGGATATCGATACTCCTGGCTACTTCTTTGAGAAACATCATTTAAAACCCCGTTAATACTATTACTAACTGCGCGATTCGCTGTAGCTGCGTCATTGTAAACTTGTGTTTTGTCTAACATTTTGTCATTACTTGCTTGAGTTATATTTTTTAAGTTCTCATTCGACCAATCTCTATATTTTATAAATAGATTTAGCTTTTCTTGTTTTAATACTCTAGACAATTCATCTGGATTCGTTGCAGATAAGTACTCTCCACCGTTAGCTTCAGTAATATCAACCAATGATTGAACTTCATCATCTTGAATATCAAAACCAATAATATTTAACACTGTTTCGATATTCTCATCTTCAGGTAGATCTTGTACAGCAGCAACAGGGTCTCCATTACAAGTTTCCTGACCATCACTTACAACATATATTGTATGACTACCCGTCGCTTCACTATCTTCAATCACTTTCCCTACTTCTTCTATGGCAAGGGCAAGTGGTGTAAATCCTTCACTTCCATATTGACCTAGGGCATCATTGAATTCACTTTCATTATACTCACCAATTGGAAATGTTTCTTCAACTGCTGAACATGAATTATCTTCTTCACTACCTTCTTCTGAGAATCCGTAATTAATTAGACTCACTTGTGTACCATTCGGCATATCTTCAACAAACTGGTTAATTGATTCTTTAGCTGCATCCATCTTCGTCGTACCATCAATTTCATCTGCCATACTACCACTATTGTCCATTAAAATATATACATTATTTCTCATTGATAGCTCACCATCTTCAACTTTCAAACCACCAGGTTGATCTGTTAAATCAACAAGCTCAGCTGAAAAGTCCTGGAAATACTCGATACCTTCTTGCATATCTGGGTGACCACCAAGCATTTCAATTAATTTCTCATAGACCATTTCATCTGTTACATCACCATCGTTATCTTCTATGAATGTTGTTAACTCATCCTCAAGTTCTTCTCTAGAAGCATCGACCATTGTCCCCTCTTCTTCTTCAAGAACTGAGTCCAGAGAAATTTCGATATCTTCACCTATTTCACTTGATGAGTCTTCCTCATTGTTGTCTTCTGAATCATTTGAATCGTTTTCTGAGTTATTATCTTCATCATTTGATGATTCATCAGTACCCTCATCGGTATCCTCTGATTCATTCTCATCAGTACCTTCAGTTTCCTCTGTTTGATTCGTGTCTTCTGTCGATTCGTCTGTGCTACCTTCCGTTGTGCTGCATGCAGTAAGTATAAATAAGAGTCCCATCAGTAAAAATGCTCTCATCATTACACCCCTTGTAAATTTTCAATTTTAATATAAGTATATCCTATAATTATTATCTAAGAACAACGATTCTAAAATTTGTTTGTAAAAATTCTGTAAATTCCCTATCTGGATATTTCTATGAAACTTTCATTTTCCTTTAATAATTGCTTGGTAAAATGATTACAATGCTAGTTCTGTAGCATGAAAGATTAAAACAGTTGGGAGTTAACACAATGATTAAAAAACTACTTGTACTCACAGTCGTATCACTATCTGTATTGATTCCATTAACATCACAGAATATCAATGCAGCAAGTGAATGGGATAATGCTGTGACAGTATATGGTGCTGCTTTAGAATCTGATACGGGTTTACAAGAACAGACTGCAGATCTACTCGGCGCGAGTGATTCTGATATCATCGATTATGTATATAGTGAGGATGTCAGTCAGTACGTAAATCAAAATTATGACAATAGTGTCTTAATGTCGAGTATTCGTATACAACAAACGTCTGAAGGTAGTGGCTTAAATATAAATATTGATGAGTCACTGGGTAACATAACGATGATCTCTGAAGAAACTTATCAAAACGCCTTATTAACTTCAGGCATTACTGATGCGGATGTCACGATTGCGGCTGCTCAAGATGTAACTGGTGAAAGTGCCTTAGCTGGTGTTTACAAAGCATACACTGCTCAAGGTGAGGAGATTGACCCTGAGAAAACTCAAAATGCTCAGGATGAATTGGATGCTATTTCTGACATTACAAATGAGAATAGTAATGTAGAAGGCTTTACACAAGTTCAATTAAACAAAGTTATCACTGAAGTGAAAGTTGAGATCATCAACAACTTTAATGGTGATGTGAGTGAGGAACAAATTCGTTCGATTCTTGATGAGAAACTTGCAGAAAATGGTTTAGAGGGATTACTAAGTCAGGAACAAATCGATCGTTTAGTTGAAATCTTTAACAGCATTAAAGACTCAGGAATTTTCACAGGTGAAGAGGCACAGAGATTAGTGGATTCATCTGAAGATCTATTAAACAGAATTACGTCAAGTGATTCATTCCAAGATGCTAAAGACAGTGCATCTGAATTAGGCCGTGACATTGCGGACTCTGAAGAAGTCAATTCATTTATGGAAGCTCTCAGAAACTTCTGGGATCGTATCGTAGAATTCTTTAGAGGATTGTTCTAGAGGTAGCATAATCTAATAGAAGCAACCTAAAAACTTATGTTTTTAGGTTGCTTCCTTTTTGTCTATTATCTTTTATTCTTTCCTACTCTTCTTTCCCACTATTCCTATACATCTGATTTCCTACATACAGTAAAATAATCGCTGCAACCAAATAGACACCTGACATAAGTAGACTTGAAGATAGATTCATCAATACATTTATAAATGATGCAGTGCCTAATATGATCAACACAATACTAAAAAACTTAACCATGATATTCTCCTTACGGATTACGCCACAATATTTTCCCAGAACTTCTTGAATTAAAAATCTTTCTATAACGATATGATATAAACACTGCTAAGGTGACTGCTATGATTGCAATCATGATCTCAAATATAAATATGGACGACACATTAATATGACGATTTAAGAGACCCGTAATATACGGTAAGGTAATGAAGGCAATACTTGATGACAAGGTCACAAAGGCTGTACTTGTTCCTTTTTTCTCTGGGAAGAACTGTGCCATCAGTGTCACTGCCAGTTGGAATAGTCCTGAAGTCGATAGTCCAAGCATAAAGGCAATAACAATAAGAATGATATAGTTCTCTACCACTAGAAGTGATGTTAATGAAACGATCGCAATGACTGGATAGATTATGAGTACTGTTACAGGTTTAAACACTCTATCGAGTAAGGTCGCTAAAATAATTACCGTAACAAAGCCACCTAGACTATAAATACTTAGTAGGTTGATTGCCTGAGATTCTGTTAAACCAATGATCGTTTCTACATATGTCGCTAACCAAGTTTGGATGATAAGAAACAGACCGACTGACGTAAAGCCAATCGCAATGACTGTAATGCCTTCACGTAAAAATTTTGGTTTTTCCATGAAGACCGTCTTAGGTTTTAGTTTCACTTGTCTATGCGTCGATTTCTTCGGTGGTAAATATCCCCCATTCGCTTCAGGGAACTTCACACTCATTAAATGAATCGCATTAAAGAGAAAGACTGCTGCCATAATGAAAAAGGTATAACCGTAAAACATGTCTCTCGCCATAAAGAATGTGATCATTAATGGTAAGATTGTTGATCCAACAGACATGAAGGCTTTAACTAAAACTGTTGCTGAACTGGATCGATTTTTAAACACTTCGATTAGTGCCGGATATGAACTCGTATCCAATATAGAATTTCCCATACCTGCTAAAAGTGCAAACATAAATGCAATGGTGTAGGTCGGTGCAAAGGGTATGGCGCATAAAAAGACTACGTAGATTAAACATGCTGTAATAATCATCGGTCGACGACCGAGATTATCGGATAGTTTACCTGCAAAGCTAAGCGCAATCAGTTTCCCGATACCAATGGCAGAAATAAGTGCTGATATCGCAGCTGCATCGGTATTCAACTGTTCGGTTAAAAAACTCATATGTAAGGCGATAATTAAATTAATCATGCCCAGTAAAATATAATTCAAGTAAATACTTGTGCCGATTCTCACTTGTTGCATACGCTAACCTTCTTTATATAAGTATTACAGAAGTATATCAAAATTACAGAAAAAGAAAAGCCTATTGCTCTGGTGGGATATCCGTTAACTCCAAACTCACGTACATATAGATTAAAGTCACTGCCGTAATCGTAATGTAGACCCAGAAATATTGAGTAATTGATGGTGGTGCAAAGAGTCCAATTAACAACATTCCCGTAACAAGTAATAGAGGAATAATCATTCTTTTTTTCGATTTTTCCGATACATATTGCGTCTTACCACAGTAGTCACACTCTACCCCGTTCTGAGAAGCAAAATGCCCCTTAAACAACAAGAGCCCAGTCCACTGTTTCTTACAACTCGCACATTTAGTCATGATTTCTCTCCTATCTAGTCATTTTTACCACCGTAAGAATACCGCATATCAAATAGCAATTGAATTAAACTCTTACGATAATTTATAAAACTTTTGTTATCGATCATCTCATAGATTTCATCTATCGACGCCCATTTAGTCTCTAGGACTTCATCATTTGGCACCTTAAGTGAATCGAGTTCCACTTCTTGATTGACGATGTATATATCATCATAGCCATGGTCAAAGGTCACTGAAAGATGGGGTCTTTGATTTAAATCAAGCTCGATCCCTAATTCTTCCTTTGTTTCTCTGATAGCACCAGCTCGGCTCGTTTCACCAGCAAGTACGCTCCCACCTACTGATATGTCCCAGAGTCCGGGTGCTCCAATTTTATCCCACTGGCGTTGTTGAATTAGCATCTGATTTTCTGAATTAATAATGACCACATGAACGACTAAATGATACGTGTTTTTTTTCATTTCGTCTCCTCTGACCATGGTCTCTTTTGTTAATACTCGATCCTTATCATATAAGTTCCAAAGTTCCATTACTATTCCTCATTCGTCTTTAGACATAATAGTTACCTTACCATATTTCAATTTTTCTAGACAAGAAAGAACCAACCGATTTTTGTCGGTTGGCTCATGTTCTTACTTATCATCTTCGTCTTTTCTATAATCCTCATTGCCCCACTGATTATCATCAGGCAGTTTGTAGGTGATGTTTTTTGCATAGAAAATCGGTGATTCTCCCCGGTCCTTTTGTTCCTTATAGTCCCGCATGACTTCAAACACTAGCGGACTTAAGGCAACCACCATCATTAAGTTAATAATGGCTAAGAAGGCCATGAAGAGGTCAGCTAAGGTCCACACGAGCTGAACACCTAAAACTGCACCGACTAGAGTCATAATAGTCACAATGATTCTAAATGCGGTCGTTACTTTCTTATTATCCACAATGAAACTTAAGTTACTTTGTGCATAGAAATAGTTTCCTAGAATTGTCGTAAAGGCAAATAATAGGATAAATACTGCAATGATCGTTCCACCGTAACCGAAGAATTGTTGGTCCATCGCTGCTTGAGTCACTTGGATACCTTGGGGTGCATCGGCTCCAAAACTTAAGTCTGTATACATTAAAATAACAATGGCAGTCGCTGTACAGACGATAATTGTATCAAAGTAAACACCTAAAGACTGGATCAGTCCTTGTTGAACGGGGTGACGGACGGCAGCTGATGCTGCTGCGTTCGGTGCTGAACCCATACCCGCTTCATTGGAAAGGAGTCCACGTTGGAAACCATTGATAATCGCTGCACCTAAGGCACCACCAAAGACTTCTTCGAGTCCGAAGGCATTCATAACAATCGTCTGTAGCATCGGTATGATCATGTCATAGTTCATGACAAGAATTATGGTAATCAGTAAAAGATAGAGCCCTGCCATGATCGGCACAATGGCAGTTGCGACATTGGCAATCCATTTGGCCCCACCAAAGATTACTAAGCCAACGACGACTGCAACGATGACACCGGATAACCAAGTATCTACGTTGAAGGCTTCATCATAAGCATTAGCAATGGTGTTGGACTGTAACATGACAAAGACCACACCAAAAGTAATGGTCATGAGAACCGCAAATATGTAGCCAATCCCCTTTTGATTCAAACCTTTTGTCATATAGTAGGCCGGGCCTCCACGAAATCCACTTTCTGAATCTCGGACCTTATACACTTGGGCAAGTGTCGCTTCAAAGAATGCTGATGCTGCACCTAAGAGTGCAACAATCCACATCCAAAATACTGCCCCAGGACCACCGACCACAATAGCAGTTGCGACACCCGCGATATTCGCTGTTCCAATACGCTGGGCCGCACTGATTGTAAAGGCCTGGAATGAGGAAATCCCCTTCGTTCCGTCTGGCATCTTCGCTCGTTTTTCACCGAGTGAAGAAAACATAATTTTTAACCATCTAAACTGGACAAATTTAGTTGTAAATGAGAAATATAGTCCCGCTATAATTAATAGTCCAATTAAGACCTCTTGCCACAGTAAATCATTTAAAAAATTGACTGCTTGTTCAAAAACACTTAAAAAGTCTTGCATTCAGTTCCTCCCCTTTTATTATCTATCTTCCTCTATTTGAGAGAAATGTACGCGTTTGACCTGACCGAAAGTATCCTCATCGACGACGAAAGAACCATTAGAATATTTACCACTGATTCGCACTTCATTGGCTTTTGTTCTATGACTGTGATCATCTGCTAATAAGTCTATGTTAACATTCTTTCCATCTTCTACAATGGTTGCACCGATAATCACATGTGGTTTTGACTTGATATCTTTATATAACATCGAGCCTACTTGCGCACGATTACCATGTTCAAAGGTAGATAATTTCGTGCGTTTAACCGCACCACGGTTTGATACCGTAATTAAATTACCCTCATTTGGAATCACACGACCTAAGACGAGATGATCATCAGGTTTTACATTCATCGCCTTGACACCTTGAGATTTTAATCCTGTTTCAGATACTTGGTCTAGGGCATATCTTAATGACAAACCTTTAGATGTAATGAACAATAAATCTTGTGGTGCTTTTGCCAAGGACACATCGATGACTTCATCATTCGCTTTAAGTTTCATGTTAACGATTGGTCTTGAAATTCTTGTTGCCTCAAACTCACTTAAAGCAGTCTGTTTAACCTGACCGGATTGTGTTGACATGACCACATTAATGTCTTGACTAAACTGCTCTAAGGTCATCGCATAAACCGGTGCTTCATTCGATTTTAAATTGAAACGGGATGACAGGTGTTGTCCCATATCTTTCCATCTAATATCTTGAAGGTCATGGACCGGGATAATCATATAATTTCCAAGATTAGTGAAGATGAGCAGTTGTTCTAATGTATTTGAGAACGTCGAGAACAAGACGTTATCACCTTCACGCATACCAATTTCATCGAAATTAGAGGCATTATAAGAACGGATGCTTGTACGCTTGACGTAGCCTTCCTTAGTCAGTGAGACAACTGCTTCTTCTTTAGCAATTAACTGCTCTTTAGAAATTTCAATCGTTTGGATTTCGTCTTCTATGACAGTTAAACGCTCTGAGGCATATTTTTTCTTAATCTGTCTAAGTTCAGATTTGATCACACTTTTTAGTTTCTTTGGATCATTTAAAATTTCATTTAATTGATTGATTTGAAACTCTAATTCGTTTTGCTCCGTTTCAAGCTCTACAACGTCCGTATTCGTTAAACGATAAAGTTGGAGCATGACAATCGCTTCAGCTTGAGCTTCTGTAAAACTATAGCGTTCAATTAAGTTCTCTTTGGCGTTTCTCTTATTCTCAGATTCACGAATCGTTTTAATGACTTCATCTAAAATTGATAGCGCCTTGATTAAGCCTTCGATAATATGCATGCGTTTTTGAGCATGTTCGAGCTCATATTTCGAGCGGTTGGTAATGACGATTTCTTGGTGACGGATATAAGCTTCTAAAATATCTTTTAAGCCCATCAACTTAGGTGCACGGTCGGATATTGCCACCATATTAAAGTTATATGAGACTTGTAGATCCGTCTTCTTATAGAGATAATTGATAATCGCATCGATATTGGCATCTTTTCTCGCTTCAATGACGATTCTTAGACCTTCACGGTCCGTCTCATCACGGACTTCAATAATACCGTCCACTTTTCGGTCCGCACGGATTTCATCCATCTTTTTAACCAAGTTCGCCTTGTTCACTTCAAAAGGAATTTCAGTGATGACAATCAGTACCTTATTGCCTCTTGTTTCTTCCTTATTGACCACACTGCGAACGACGACTCGTCCCTTACCAGTTGTATAAGCTTTTTTCAGCTCATTCTTACCTTGAATAATGGCACCTGTTGGGAAGTCTGGTCCCTTAACAAATTCCATGAGCTCATCAATTGTTGCTGAAGGCTTATCGATGACTTTTAAGGTCGCATCGATGACTTCGGCTAAGTTGTGCGGTGGAATATCTGTTGCATAACCCGCTGAGATCCCTGTTGCACCATTGACGAGTAAGTTTGGAAACTTCGCCGGTAAGACTGCAGGTTCTTTTTCTGTATCATCAAAGTTATCGATAAAAGGCACTGTGTTCTTATTTAAATCTTTTAAGAGCTCTCCAGATATCTCAGCAAGCTTTGCTTCTGTATAACGCATGGCTGCTGCAGGGTCACCGTCGACGCTCCCCTTGTTACCGTGGATCAGAATTAACTCTTCACGCATCTTCCAGTCTTGGCCAAGGCGGACCATGGCATCATAAATCGAGCTCTCACCATGTGGGTGATAATTACCAATAACATTACCGACAGTCTTCGCACTCTTACGATAGTTTTTATCGAAAGTGTTTCCTTCTTTATACATCGCGTAAAGAATGCGTCTTTGTACCGGTTTTAGGCCATCTCTTACATCTGGAATGGCTCGGTCTTGAATGACGTACTTACTATAGCGTCCGAAGCGGTCGCCAATAACATCTTCTAGCTTTAATTGTTGTAATGGATTATGCTCTGCCATAGTCTTCATCACTTTCTGCTAATTTTTCTACATCTTGATTATCTAAGATACTTGTACCTTCTTCTAAGGTGAAGGAGACGTTTGAATCGATCCATTTACGTCTGATTTCTACATTATCGCCCATCAGTGTCGTCACACGTTTAAGTGACAGGGCTTCATCTTCAATGCGCACTTGAATTAAAGTACGTGTCTCTGGATTCATAGTCGTTTCCCATAGCTGTTCAGCCATCATCTCACCGAGACCTTTATAGCGCTGGAGTTCAACATTTGAACCCATCTCTCTTTGAGCTACTTCTAGTTCATCTTCAGTCCACACGTATTGGACATCTTTTTTCTTACCCTTCTTCTCTAACTTAAAGAGTGGTGGTAAGGCAATGTAAATCTTACCTGCTTCAAACAGTGGTCTCATGTAATTAAAGAAGAAAGTGAGGAGTAAGACTTGGATGTGCGCACCGTCCGTATCTGCATCGGTCATAATAATAATCTTGTCGTAGTTTGAGTCCTCTACTTTAAAATCATTACCGACACCCGCACCAATCGTATGGATAATCGTATTAATTTCTTCATTTTTGAAGATATCTTCAAATTTCGCCTTTTCAGTATTAATGACCTTACCACGTAGCGGCAAGATCGCCTGGAAACGGCGGTCACGACCTTGTTTGGCTGAGCCACCTGCAGAGTCACCCTCAACTAAGAACAATTCATTTTTCTTAGCGTTCTTACTTTGTGCGGGTGTCAACTTACCAGATAGTAAAGTATCCTTACTCTTGTTCTTTTTACCACTACGCGCATCCTCACGTGCCTTTCTGGCAGCCTCTCTCACCTGTCTTGCCTTAATTGCCTTTTTAACAAGTTGAGTCGATAAGGCCCCGTTCTCTTCTAAGAAGTATGGGAGTTGATCTGTAAGGAGTGTCTCCAGTAAGTTTCTCGCCTCACTCGTACCAAGCTTCCCTTTCGTTTGTCCTTCAAATTGTAGGAGGTGTTCTGGGAGTTTAATCGAAATGACGGCTGTTAGACCTTCTCTAATGTCAGAGCCTTCTAGGTTCTTATCCTTATCTTTTAACTCACCAATTTTACGGGCATATTCATTAAAGACTCGAGTGAAACCGGTCTTAAAACCGACCTCATGGGTACCGCCGTCTTTAGTACGGACGTTATTGACAAAGGAGAAGATTGTTTCAGAGTATTGGTCGTTAAACTGAAAGGCAACTTCTGCGACCATTTCATTATAAGTCCCTTCAAACATGACGATTTCACCAATGTCATCCTTACCTTCATTTAAGAAGCTAATGAATGATTTCAGACCATCATCATATTGGAATATTTCTTCTTCATCAGTTCTTTTATCATTAATGGTAATTTTAAGCCCACGAGTTAAGAAGGCAGACTCACGCATTCTTTCAACAATCGTTTCGAAGTTAAAGGCGATCGTCTGTTTAAAGATTTCAGGATCTGCTTTAAAAGTGACTTCTGTCCCTGTCTCTTTTGTCTTACCGACTTCTTTTAAGGGCGTGTCGACCTTGCCGCCATCTTTAAAAGTAATCTCATATATTTTACCGTTTCTAAATGAACGGAGTTTTAAGTGTTCACTGAGCGCATTTACAACAGAAGACCCTACACCATGTAGTCCCCCTGACGACTTATAGGAGCCTGAAGAGAACTTCCCGCCGGCGTGTAGTACCGTAAATATGACCTCAGCAGTCGGTACACCGCTAGCATGCATACCTGTTGGTATCCCACGGCCATTGTCTCTAACTGTAATGCTTTCGTCCTTATTGATTGTAATATTGATTTCATCACCGTAGCCGTTAATAATCTCATCAACAGCATTGTCCGTAATCTCATATACCAGGTGATGTAGTCCTCTCGTATCGGTTGAACCGATGTACATACCCGGACGTTTTCTTACTGCTTCTAGTCCCTCTAGTATTTGTATGGATTCATCATTATATCCGGTTTCTTTAGCCAAGTCTGTATCCTCCTACAAACAATACAAACGTATGTTCGTTAAATTAATCTACTTATCTATTTTTACGTAAATCCAAACATTTTGCAAGAATGTTTTGTCATTAGTTTACATAATGATATTAATGGTAACTTTATATAATTATGTGATAATTTAAAGATATATGGTAAACTGTTAGTACCTGATAATAAAAAGGGGATAATCTATTGTATACAGTTCTTATTTTATTAATCTTTTCCTACCTGTTTGGGTCAATTCCGTTCAGTCTAATTATCAGTAAATTATTTTACAACATTGATTTAAGACAACATGGCAGCGGTAATGTGGGTACAACGAATACCTTTCGCATCCTCGGAAAAAAGGCAGGAATTGTCGTCCTTATTCTCGATATTTTAAAAGGTGCGATTCCAGTTTGGGTCGCCATGCTCGTCGATGTGACTGGTGACTTTCCTGTCGTGATTTACGGTGTCGTTGCAGCACTCGGACACGTCTATTCTATCTTTTTAAAATTCAAAGGTGGGAAAGCTGTTGCAACGGGTGGTGGTGCCATACTTGCTGCGAACCCAATTCTGTTTATAGTGTTAGTATCAACATTTTTAATTACCTTAAAACTATCGAAATACGTTTCCCTATCGAGTGTATTTGCAGCACTCGCCTTATTAATTGGTGTCATGTTTACCTCAGATTGGTTTATGATCATCTTTGGTATCATCCTCGGCATCGTTGTCATAGTTAAGCATATACCCAATATGAAACGTATTAAAAGTAAAACTGAACCGAAGATTACATTTATGTAAAAGAAAGATAAGTCCATCAGAACAATAAGTTCTGATGGACTTAATTTATGCCTCTCTTTACTTACGATGCGATTTTGTTACGTAGTACAAGCTGTAGGATACCACCATGACGGTAGTAATCTGCTTCTACTTCAGAGTCAAAGCGTACTTTTGCTTTGAACGTCACTTTGTCGCCGTTTTCTTTCGTTGCGACAACATCGATGATTTCTCCAGCTGTAACGGATTCATCAATATTGATATCAAATGTTTCAGAACCATCTAAGCCGTGATCTTCAGCATTTTCTCCGTTGACAAACTGTAGAGGGAGTACACCCATCATCACTAGGTTTGAACGGTGAATACGTTCGTAGCTTGCCGCGATAACTGCTTTAACGCCTAGTAGGTTTGTACCTTTAGCTGCCCAGTCACGACTTGAACCCATTCCGTAATCGTCACCAGCGATGACTACAAGGCCTGTACCATTTTTTTGGTAGTTTTGTGATGCATCATAGATACTCATCACTTCACCTGTTGGCCAGTAAGTTGTATAGCCACCTTCTGTACCTGGTGCAATTTGGTTTCTAATACGGATGTTCGCGAATGTACCACGTACCATCACTTCATGGTTACCACGACGTGAACCATAAGAGTTAAAGTCTCTAGGTGATACGCCTTGTTCAATTAACCACTGCCCTGCTGGTGTATCTTTACCGATTGCACCGGCTGGTGAGATGTGGTCCGTTGTGACTGAATCCCCGAATTTACCAAGTACACGTAGGCCGTTTAACGGCTCAATTGTACCCGCTTCTTTGGATAATTTTTGGAAGAATGAAGGGTTTTGAATGTAAGTCGATTCATCTGCAAAATCGTATAATGGTGCATCTGTTACATCAATTTCATTCCATGTTTCATTTGAATCAAATACAGTTTCGTATTCTTTTCTAAATAGTTCAGGTGTGACCGTAGACATTACAGTATCTCTAACCTCTTGAATTGACGGCCAGATATCTTTCATGTATACGTCATTACCTTCTTTATCTTGTCCGATTGGGTCATTTCTAAGATCGATATCTACTGTACCTGCTAAAGCATAAGCAACAACGAGTTGTGGTGATGCTAGGTAGTTCGCTTTAACAAGCGGGTGAATACGACCTTCGAAGTTACGGTTACCAGATAGTACTGATGAAACGAGCATGTCGTTATCTACAATCGTTTCAGTCACTTCTGGGCGTAATGGACCTGAGTTACCGATACATGTTGTACAACCGTAACCAACGTGTGTGAAACCGAGTTGATCAAGGTAAGGTTGTAAGCCTGAATCAGCTAGGTAACCTGTAACAACTTTTGAACCAGGTGCCAGTGAAGTTTTTACGTACTTCGGTACAGATAAACCTTTCTCAACTGCTTTTTTAGCAATGAGTCCAGCACCTAACATAACGTATGGGTTAGATGTGTTTGTACAAGACGTAATCGCTGCAATGACTAAGTCCCCTGTTTTCAGTTCTTCAGAGTCACCGTCATTGTAGTTCACTGTTGCTGTTTTGTTAAACTCTTCTTCTGTTAAACCATGACCGTGGTTACCACTTTCAGCAGTGACAGATTTTCTATACTCATCTTTCATATCAGAAAGATTAATTAAGTCCTGTGGACGTTTTGGTCCCGCAAGTGATGGCTCAACTGTAGATAAGTCAAGTTCAACCACATCTGTGTAAGTTGGCTCTACTGCAGGGTCAAAGAATAAATTATTCTCTTTCAGATATGCTCTAACTAAGTCGATGTGTTCAGTGTCGCGACCTGTAAGTTTAAGGTAGTCTAACGTTTCTTCATCTACAGCGAAGAAGCCACATGTCGCACCGTATTCAGGTGCCATGTTGGCAATAGTTGCTCTGTCAGCTAATGGTAAGGCTGTAACACCTTCACCGAAGAATTCTACAAATTTACCAACCACACCTTTTTGTCGTAACAATTCTGTTACGCGAAGTGCTAAGTCCGTTGCAGTTGTCCCTTCAGGTAAAGCATTCGTCATACGTACACCGATTACTTCAGGTACTGGGAAGTATGAAGGTTGGCCAAGCATACCTGCTTCAGCTTCGATACCACCAACACCCCAACCAAGTACACCAAGACCATTGATCATTGTTGTATGGGAGTCTGTACCAACAAGTGTATCTGGATAAAGTACGTTCGTACCCTCTTCTTCTCTGTTATGAACGACATTTGCAAGGTATTCTAAGTTCACTTGGTGAACGATACCCGTTGCTGGTGGTACTGCTTGATAGTTATCAAATGCCTTCGTTGCCCAGCGTAAGAATTCATAACGCTCCATATTTCTTTGGAACTCAAGCTCCATGTTCTTTTGAAGTGCGTTTAAAGTACCATATTCATCAACTTGAACTGAGTGGTCAATGACTAGGTCTACTGGTACTTCAGGGTTGATTTTTTGGACGTCCCCATCAACATCGTCCATGGCTTTACGTAATGAAGCTAAATCGACAACTGCTGGTACACCAGTGAAGTCTTGAAGAATAACACGGGAAGGTTTAAAAGGCACCTCTTTCCCTTTGATATCCCCTTTGTCCCAATTTGCTAATGCTTCGATGTGATCTTCAGTAATCACCTTACCGTCATATTGACGTAAGACAGATTCCAGTAGCACACGGATTGAGTAAGGTAAATTTTGTGACTGACTTGCGCCGTTGTCAACGAGTGACTGTAAGCTATAGTAAGTGTAGTCCTTACCATTAACCGATAAAGTGCTGCGGGAATGTTCCTTTACGTTATTTGACATAATTAAAAGCCCCCTCTAAATTTAGTCATCTTAATTGTATACTGAATATATTCATAAAGTAAATGCATGAACATAATCTAATGATACGAATAAGCTAACAGTTAATTAAGTTATTATTATTTATTATAATATCATTAATAATAAATCATTATAAGTAAATTGCTCATTGATTTTTTGTTAAAATAGCATAAAATTGAAAATATAAACTTGCTTGATGATAATTTTTCCTGTATTATTACGATTCACTTGTTTTTATTTTAATTTAATCTAGGGAGGCTATTTTATGTGGCAAGAATTTAAAGATTTTATGCTTCGTGGTAACATTCTAGACCTTGCAGTCGCAGTTGTTATCGGTGCTGCCTTCGGTAAGATCGTTGAGGCACTCGTTGCCAACATCATCATGCCGTCTATCGCGTTGATTTTCGGTAACACAGACTTTGCTTCAGAATGGAGCTACATGGGTATTACTTACGGTGTGTTCATTCAAGCAATCATCGACTTCATCATCATCGGTGCTGCAGTATTCGTATTCGTTAAAGTGGTTAACAAACTATCTGGTAACCGCTTCGTTGAAGAAGAAGCAGAAGACGAGCAACTTGTATTACTACGTGAAATGAGAGACTCTCTTAAAGCCGTTGAAGGCAACAAAAACGATGGTAATGGACCATCACTTTAAGTTTTGACTAATTGAGGCCTGGTAGGATCCCCTTTTATAGGTTGTTCCTGCCAGGTTTTTTTGCTTTTGGGGCTGATGGTTGTTGGTGGTGGGCATAATGACGGCCCGCTGTCGGGGCCACAGAGAGCCGATATTAGTCTAGCGACCCGCTGTCAACTTCACAGTGAGCCGATATAACTCTTGCGGCCCGCTGTCAGGTCTACAGTGATCCGATATTAGTCTAACGGGTCGCTGTCAGCTTCACAGTGAGCCAATATTAGTCTAACGGGTCGCTGTCAGCACCACAGTGATCCGATATTAGTCTAGCGGGACGCTGTCACCCCCACAGAGTGCCCGTAAGCCCCCTTCCCTAACAACCCAAACAAAAACCCACCTCATACGCATATAAGGTGGGCATGCAAACTCTACTTCAATTGTTGTTTTATCTCACTGATAAAGTACAAGCTGCCTGTAATGAGGAGCAAGTCTCCTGAAAAATTACGGATATATTCCATATAGTCTTCGACATAGTGCTTATCTGGATGCTCGATGGCATCAAACAATACGTCACCTTTTTCGGCTTTAAAGAAGTCGAATTCTGTTACGACAAATGTATCAGCGATCATGCCGATTTTAGATACCATGCTGTCTAAGGGCTTACCTTTGACTGCTGAAAAGAGTACCGTGATTTTTTTATCACTATATGATTCACGCATGGTTGCAACTAAGGCATCGACAGCTTCATTATTATGGGCACCGTCCATTATCACTAAGGGTGAGTGGGAAATCTTTTCGATTCTACCGCTCCAGTAAGTACGTTCAACACCAGTAATCATCTTGTTGACGTCTAAACTCACCACACCCGCTTCTTGCATTTCTAACAAGGCTGCAATAGCAATCGACGCGTTTTCTTGTTGATGGCGACCGAGCATATCGAGTTTAATGTCATCGAAATCATAGCGTCCATATTTAAAGCTAAATTCTTCGCCATTAGTCGTCAAAATGATGTCTCTTTCTAGTTCAACACCTTTAGCATTCTTTTCATCGAGTACCTTATAGATATAATCACGGCAAGCGTCATCTTTAACGTTGAAGACTAAAGGAACGCCTGCTTTAATCACACCTGACTTATCACTCGCAATATCGAGTAAGGTATCGCCTAAGATATCCACGTGATCGAGTCCAATACTGGTTAGTAAGGTCATCACTGGCGAGAATACGTTCGTCGAGTCATTGGTCGCACCGAGTCCAGCTTCAACTAAGACGATATCCACTGGGTGTAGGCGACCGAAGTAAACAAACATCATCATAGTAATAATCTCAAATTCTGTTGCATTCCCAAGATCCGTCTCAGCTACCATCGCTTCACTGACTGGACGAACAAGTGTGGCAAGTTCAGCAATATCTTCATCAGATATCGGTGAGCCATCAACTGAAATGCGTTCATTGAACACTTCTATATAAGGCGAAGTAAAGGTTCCAACACTGTAATCGTTATGGTTAAGTGCATTTCTCATATACGACAGCGTCGAGCCTTTACCATTCGTTCCGACAATATGCACACCGGTAATGTTTTTCTCAGGATGGTCAAATCGTTCTAACATCCATTCCATACGCTTGATGCCAGGTTTAATACCAAATTTTGTGCGTTCGTGTATCCATTGTAGGCTGTCTTGATAATTCATCGGTCTTTACTCACCTTTCAAGCTAGAGAGTCTATTTTCAACTTCATCATACTGACTCTGGTAGCCGGCTTCTTTTTGTCGTTCTGCTTCAACGATGTCTTTTGGTGCATTACTTACGAACTTCTCATTAGATAATTTACCTTTAACACGCTTCAATTCACCATTTAAACGATTCAGTTCATTTTCTAGTCTTTCGATTTCCTCTTCCTTATCGATTAAGCCAGCAAGTGGTAAGACAACTGTCGCGCCTTTGACAACGTCCGTTTTGTCATCGTCATGTTTTTCTATAAAATCACTAATCGATAAAGTCTCAGGGTTCGTAAAGCGCTCAATATAATGTTTGTTGCGCTCAACCGCCTGACGTCTTTGATCATCTTTTACTTCGATATTAATGTCGATCGGCTTAGATAACGGCGTGTTCACTTCATTTCTCGTCGTTCTTACAGATTTAATAATTGCCACTAATAGTTCCATCTCTAACTTCGCATCATCATAGCTTAAAGAATCATCAACGACAGGATAGTCACTCACGACAATCGATTCGTCTTTAGTAATCGCTTGGTAGATTTCATCTGTAACAAACGGCATGAACGGGTGTAACATCTTCAGAATTTTATCCAGCGTATAAAGAAGCACTGAGCGTGTCATATGCTTATCACTATCACTACCTGAAGTCATCGGTACTTTTGCCATCTCGATATACCAATCACAGAAATCATCCCAAATAAAGTTATATAAGAGACGCCCAACTTCACCAAACTCATAGTCATCAGATAGACGTGTCACGTCTCTAATCGTGTCGTTTAGACGCGTTAAGATCCACTTATCTGCTAGTGATTTCTCACCACTTAAATCAATATCTTCTAAGCCGAAATCTTCACCGATATTCATGAGTGAGAATCTTGAAGCATTCCAGATCTTATTTATAAAGTTCCAGATACTTTCAACCTTGTCATCACTGTAGCGGAGGTCTTGACCAGGTGTTGAACCGGTCGCTAGGAAATAACGGAGTGCATCGGCACCGTATTTTTCAATAACATCCATTGGATCGACACCGTTACCGAGTGATTTCGACATCTTACGGTTTTGTTCATCACGCACAAGTCCGTGTAAAAGTACGTCAGAGAAGGGTTTTTGACCTGTATGTTCAAGTGATGAGAAGATCATTCTCGCGACCCAGAAAAAGATAATATCATAACCTGTCACTAATACATTCGTTGGGAAATATTTCTTTAAGTCAGCCGTATCTTCTGGCCAACCCAAAGTAGAAAACGGCCATAGGGCACTTGAGAACCAAGTATCTAACACATCTTCATCCTGTTCCCAGTTTTCTGAGTCAACAGGCGCCTCTAAACCAACATAAAGCTCACCTGTTTCCTTGTGGTACCAGGCAGGAATTCTATGCCCCCACCACAGTTGACGTGAAATGACCCAGTCACGTATGTTCTCCATCCAGCCATTAAAAGTATGTTCAAAACGTCCTGGCACAAAATCAATACGCTGATCTGTGTCCTGGTTGTTCAGACTCTTTTCTGCTAGAGGTTTCATGCTTACAAACCACTGCGTGGATAGGTAAGGCTCAACAATCGCCCCACTTCTCTCAGAGTGACCGACTGAGTGCATATGATCTTCAACTTTAATGAGGTAGCCTGCCTCATCTAGGTCCTTCACTAGTTGCTTACGGCATTCAAAACGATCCATACCTTCATATTGACCACCAAGTTCATTGATGACACCGTTTGGATGCATGACGTTAATTCTTTCAAGGTCATGGCGGTTACCAATTTCAAAGTCATTTGGGTCATGGGCTGGTGTAACCTTCATAGCACCTGAACCAAAATCTTTTTCAACATAATCATCAGCAATAATCGGTAATTGTCTACCCACAATAGGTAGCTCCACAGTTTTACCAATAAAGTCCTGGTAGCGTTCGTCATCCGGGTGAACAACAACCGCCGTATCACCGAGCATTGTCTCAGGACGTGTCGTCGCAATTTCTAAGAAACCAGAACCATCTGTTAAAGGATACTTAACATGGTAGAACTTCCCTTCAATATCCTGGTGAATCACTTCGATATCAGACAGGGCAGTCTGTGTTTCTGGGTCCCAGTTAATAATATACTCACCACGGTAAATTAAGCCCTTGTTATAAAGGTCTACAAAGGTCTTACGAACCGCTTTAGAAAGACCTTCATCTAAAGTAAATCGCTCTTTACTGTAATCGAGACCGAGTCCAAGTTTTGCCCACTGTTCTCGAATATGGCTTGCGTACTCCTCTTTCCAGTTCCAAGCGTGTTCTAAAAACTTCTCACGGCCGATATCGTGACGGTTAATGCCAGATTCACGGAGTCTCGCGTCTACTTTAGCCTGAGTGGCAATCCCCGCATGGTCCATACCTGGTAAGTAAAGCACATCATAACCCTGCATGCGTTTCATGCGTGTAATGATATCTTGTAAAGTCGTATCCCAAGCATGTCCAAGGTGTAACTTACCTGTTACATTCGGCGGTGGGATGACAATAGAGAATGGTGCCTTATCACTCGCTACATCTGATTTAAATAGGCCAGCTTCCACCCACTTTTCATATTTACCTTTTTCAACTTCAGTCGGATTGTACTTCGTTGACATTTCCATATAATCACTCCTTTAAATTAAAAAACAAAAAAACTCCTGTCCTAACAATAGGACGGAGTTCCGCGGTACCACCTAAATTCAGGCGAGTTCGCCTGCATCTCAATTGATGATTAACGCTCATCACACGTCTCGCACTAATCGATTTCCTTTCGCACGAAACTGAATACAGACTACTTTCACCTACTGCTTCGGTAAACTCACACCGCCGTTTACTCTCTTAACACCCGCAGCAGAATACTCTTCTGCACTTAAATATTATAGATTAATCTTATGCGAATAATTTGAAACTGTCAAGCGGCTTTAACTGCTATGACGGCGTTTATTCAAGTATCTTAGATAGTAACCAACAATCGGTACGACAACGATAATAATGAAGAATATTCTAAAGATATGGTAGGACGAGATCATTGGAATATTACCGCCTGTTTCAATGGCGATAACAATAATTTGACCGAGACCACCTGGTGCCGCACTTAAGAATAAGTCGTTGAACTGATGTGAGGTAAAAATTTGGAAAATAAAAACGATAAACATTGTACCAAAAATCAGCATTAAGTTCTGCAGTAAGATCGCAAAAATTAATCGCTTACTGAGCTGTGACATCAAGGAAGCAATTTGTAGACCAATTCGAATACCAAATAGTATTTGTGCCACATTAATAAATTCAATATTCAAAGAAAATTCAATACCTGTGGTTAAGTTCCAAATGATCATGATAATAATGGGTCCAAGCATCAGGCTCGCTGGGAAGCGTATTTTATCGAAAATATAAATTAAAAGTATGCTCGCTACAGGAATAATGAGCATCGGATAAGTAAAAACAGATGTGACATAATCTACAGATGTCGTCGCTAAAGGTATATCATTTGAACCAGCAAACAAGCCTGCCACAAAAGGCACAATCAAGACGATTAAGACAATGCGGGACATCTGAGTCAATGTCACCAATAGAATATCTGCATTCTTTTCTTCCTCTGCCATAATCAACATTTGAGATAAGGCACCAGGTACGGATGCTAAGATGGCAGTTTCAGGTGTACTTTTCGTTAAGTAAATGAAGAAGCGTGAGAGCGCTAAGCTGAGTAGTAAGACGAAGATTGTCATTAAAAAGATATTTAAAAGATCATCTTTCATATCACCTAGGGCATCTAAGGTTAAGGTTGAGCCGATCTCAGTTGCCATGATCATGACACCGAGGTTACCGAGCCAAGGTGGGAAAAACAGTTCTTTTTTAACTAATCTAATATAGAGTATGGTTGCAATCATTGAACCGAACAGCCAAGGTAGGATCATACCAACAGCAGAAAGGCCCAATGAAATCAATGCCGCAATAAGAATGAGCAGCAAGAGTCGAAGAAACTTCATAATATCACCTTATATATAACTTATTCATCAATAATAATAACTTATTAATATGTAAATTTACAGTAACTTGCTTAAAATGAAAAAAGACAAACTCAAATAATGAGTTTGTCTATATAAACACTATTGTTCACTAAAGAATTGATATAAAGCTGTTAATTCTTCTTCTGCTACTTGATCTTCACTGAAAGCAGGCATTGAACCTTGACCTTCACGGACAATTGTTTGGAACTCATCTTCAGCTAATGAAGTTCCTGCTAAAGCAGGTCCCATAGCACCAGAGAAGTCTTCACCGTGACAAGATGCACAGTTGTCGCGAGCGATACCTTCGGCATCTGCATCACCACTAGATGCAGCTTCTTCGCCGCCGCCTTCTTCAGACTCGCCACCTGACTCTTCACCAGAATCTGCTGTTTCCTCAGTACTTTCACCTTCAGATGCGGTTTCTTCACCACCACCGCCACCTAGGTGGAAAATCATAACTGGAATGATGAGCACAGCAATGATTACCGGAATTAACCAGTAAAGGTTCGCTGTACCTTTCGTATTTCTTGTTTCATTTTTGTCGATGTAGCGAGGCTGTCCATCAACCTTTTTACCAGTCGGACGCTTTTTGTCACTCATATTCTTTTACCCCCCAATTAATTCTATCACTACTATTATACACATAATTATTCAGTGATGAAGTACAAATTCTAAATTATTTACCCTTAACTTTACTTAATGCATTATCAAATGCTTGTAAAGTTTGTTTGATGTCTTCACTTGTGTGTTTCGTTGATAAGAACATGCCTTCGAATTGTGAAGGTGGTAAGTAAACACCCTCACTGAGGAGTGCTTGGTACATATCTTTAAATAATTCTAAGTCAGATGTATTAGCAGAATCAAAGTCAACAACATCTTGGTCGGTTAAGAAGAAGCCAATCATTGAACCTGCACGGTTTACAGTAATCGCTTGATCATGCTTATCGAATACTGATTTTAAGCCACTTTCTAATTGGTCTGCAAGTTCATTGAAATATTCATAGCTCTCTTCACTCAATTGACTTAAGGTTTCATAGCCTGCAGTCATAGCTAATGGATTACCAGATAAAGTCCCTGCTTGATAGATGTCTCCAACTGGCGCGATTCTTTCCATAATATCCTTACGACCACCGTAAGCACCAACTGGTAGCCCACCACCAATGACCTTACCGAGACATGTTAAGTCTGGTGTGACACCAAAGAATCCTTGGGCACAGTTATAGCCAACTCTAAAGCCGGTCATGACTTCATCAAAGATTAAGAGGCTGTCGTGTTCATTTGTAATATCTCTAACAAACTGTAGGTAGTTTTCTTTTGGCGGTACAACGCCCATATTCCCTGCAACAGGTTCCATAATCACTGCAGCGATATCATCGCCAAATTTTTCAAAAGCTTCTTTTAAGCTTGCTTCATCATTATAAGGTACTGTAATTGTATTTTTAGCCGTACCTTCTGGTACACCTGGAGAATCTGGTAGACCGAGTGTTGCTACACCAGAACCTGCTTTAATTAATAGTGAGTCACTGTGTCCATGGTAGCAACCTTCAAATTTAAGAATCTTATTTTTACCCGTGAAACCACGTGCTAAACGAAGCGCAGCAAGTGTCGCTTCTGTACCTGAAGAAACCATACGTAACATCTCTATAGAAGGTACACGGTCAATCACGAGGTTCGCCATTTTTGTTTCTAGTTCAGTTGGCGCACCGAATGAAGTACCTTTAACCGCAGCTTCTTGGAGACTTTTTACGACTTGATCATCCGCATGACCTAAAATTAACGGTCCAAAGCTCAAAGAGTAATCAATGTATTCATTGCCATCAACATCATACACACGACTGCCTTTGGCGTGGTCGATGAATAATGGATGGTCACCGACTGACTTAAAGGCACGTGCTGGGGAGTTTACGCCACCCGGCATCACTTTGACTGCTTCATCATATAGGGCTTTTGACTTGTCGTACATTTATATCTCTCCTCTATTGATTTTTTCAGCTAATTCTTTAGCAAAGTAAGTAATAATCATATCCGCACCAGCACGTTTCATTGAGATCATCTGTTCAGCAATCACTGCCTCATCGACTAAGCCCATATCAATTGCTGTACGTGTCATTGCATATTCACCGCTGACATTATAAGCAACAATCGGTAAATTAGAATTGTTTTTGACATCTCGTATAATATCTAAATAAGACAGTGCAGGTTTAACGATCATCATATCCGCACCTTCTAGTGTATCACTCTCTAATTCACGGAGGGCCTCAAGACGATTAGCCGGATCCATTTGATACGTTCTACGGTCACCGAATGATGGTGTCGACTCCGCAGCATCTCTAAATGGTCCGTAGAATTTAGAAGCGTATTTAATGCCGTAACTCATAATAGGGATGTGGCTATAGCCAGCCTCATCTAAGCCTTGTCTGATTTCACTCACAAAACCATCCATCATGTTTGATGGTGCAATAATATCCGCACCGGCTTTTGCCTGTGACACAGCAGTCTGTACAAGGAGAGGTAGTGTTGAATCATTATCAACATCTTTAGTTACCGGATCAATTAAGCCACAGTGGCCGTGGTCTGTGTATTCACAAAGACAGGTATCTAAGATTACTAAAAGCTCAGGGTAATGTTGTTTTGACAGGCGACATGCCTCCTGAACGATACCATGGTCATGATAGGCACCTGTGCCTTCAGCATCTTTTTCATTTGGAATACCAAAGAAGATAACACTTTTAATGCCGAGTTTAACCACCTCATCCAGCTCTTCTTTTAAGAGATTAAGTGAGATCTGGTAAACACCCTTCATTGAAGGCACTTCTTTTTTTACATCTAGCTTCTCAACAACAAAGATCGGGTAAATCAAATCATTTACTGATAATGTTGTTTCACGCACCATATCTCTCATGAAGCCACTTCTTCTTAAGCGGCGATGTCTGTCAAAATTCATCACGAATACGCTCCTTAATATAAGTTATCATATGATCTAATGTTTCATGTTCTGGTGTTTCTGCTGGTACTTTGTATTTATCTAAACGTTCTTTGGTCACTGCCCCGATGGCAATGACTGTTGTATCTATTAAAGCGTCAGCTTCAACGCCACTCATCAGTGCTTCGACCGCGGATGGTGACGATAGGGTAAGAAAATCGATATGAGCTAAATGATTACTAATCCACTGAACAGACTCAGTATTTGCCTTTGGATAATACAGGTCGATTTCAGTAACAATCGCACCTTGATCTGTCATATAGTCCCTTAACTTAGGTCTCTTGTTTAGGCTAGCTGGATAGAGAATCTTTTCCCCTGGTGTGATGTTGATCTCTTCGATAAAACCTTCTTGAGTATAGACGTCAGGTTCAAAGTCTACCGTAATCCCAGCGTCAGCCAAGGCTTCAGTTGTTTTTTTACCAATTGAAGCAATGCGTCTTACTTTAAGCGAATCCATATAAGGTAAGAGATACTTCACCGAATTCTTACTCGTTATCACCAGTAAATCGTAGTCAGTGTCGAGACACTTCTGATCAAAGTCCAAAGCTTCTGTCGTAATCAGTGGACGGTGAATAATTCTTAAGTCATTCTCATCGAGCTGACAAGACATTTGGGTGACACAGACTGTACTTTTACTGCTCATTGTTCTCGTTAATCATATCAATGATTTCTTTAGCACCGATTTTTTCCATCTCATCAGCAACTAAGTTACCCAGAGTCTCAGGGTCTTCATGGGATTTTTTCACTAGATAACGTTCGTTACCATCTTCAGACATGATTAATCCTGTTAAATATAGTTCCCCATCTTCGACTGTCGCGTAACCGCCAATTGGCACCTGACATGAACCGTCCATACGTTTTAAGAAGGTACGCTCAGCCGTTGTACAAAGTGACGCCTCATCTGAATGAACGCTCTTAAGCATTTCAATTAATTCATGGTCATCTTCACGCACTTCAATGCCTAAAGCACCTTGGGCAATGGCTGGTATGAACTCTTCAGGTTCAAAGTATTCAGTGACCACATCATCACTCCAACCCATACGTTTAAGACCGGCTGCAGCGAGTAGAATGGCATCGTACTCGCCATTTTCCATCTTCTTAATTCTCGTATCGATGTTTCCTCTTACCCAGTTGACTGTAATATCATCACGCATCGCTTTTAATTGCGCACCACGTCTGAGTGAAGATGTCCCCACTACACTACCAGGTTTTAAGTTTTTAAATGTAACCTTATCATTCGATAAATAAGCATCTCTCATGTCCTCACGTTCAGGGACACAAGCAATCGTAAAGCCTTCTGGTAGCTCACTCGGAACATCTTTTAGGCTGTGGATGGCCATATCGATTTCCTTGTTTTCTAAGGCAGCTTCAATCTCTTTAACGAAGAGTCCCTTACCACCGACTTTAGATAATTGAACGTCGACAATTTGGTCACCTTTCGTGACGATTTCTTTAATTTCAATTTCAAGATCCGGGAATTTATCCTGTAATTTTTTAATAAATTGCTTTGATTGTGTCATAGCTAAACCACTACGACGTGAACCGACTACTAGTTTCCTCATAATTTATATGCTCCTTATATTGACCAAAGATGAAAATCTGAGAACTCCGAAATAACCAGGTAGTTCAACATGACGAGAACAAAGGCTGCTGTACTGTAGACTGCAAACTTGGACGCATCATGATTTAATCGCATCTGTGCGAGAATTATTCCATAAATGACGATGACGAAAAATGTACCGATCACCTTTAAGTCAGAAAATACTAGAGGCCCTAGTATCTGTAAGCCCCATACAATTCCTATTATAATACTTATCGTCAGTAAGATAACACCAATAAGGGCAAATCTAACCATTACTTTTTTGGCCGTTTCTATACTGAACAATGAGAAGAAAGTTCTATTGAATTTTTTCGTTTTTAAATTTCGTTCTTGAATTAAATATATGACTGAATGCACCATCGCAATAAAGAACATTACATAGGCTAATAAGGCACTGCCCACATGGACAATTAACAATTCATTCACCACATCTAGTGTCAAGGCTGTAGAACTAAAGTTCAGAGGTGAGAATGTGTAGAACGTTAATAAGAATGTTGTAATCAATAAGTAAAACATGAACACAAACTCACTTTTCACCCTATAAAGATGTACAATACCGATTAAAATCAACACTAGACTTAAGGTGAAGATACCTTCAGAAAAAGTCAGAATAGGTATTCTTCTTAAGCTAATACCGAGTTGTATCACTGAAATAACATGCAGTACGACAGCAGGTGTCATAACATACAGAGAAGCCTTTCTGACTTGTCGATTTCTAGTAAATAAATCATATGACAGTGCAGAAAGGCTAATGAAATATAGCAGTAAGATAATTTCTTGTATACGGAACATTATGTCCATAAAATTCCACCTTACCAGTTAAGTCTCAATTCTTCTTTACGTGCACGTAACTTTTGTCTTTGTTTTTGGTCAGCTTCTAGACGTTGAGCCTTAACTTCTTCTTCAATATGGAACATCGCTTGAATGTCTTCAAGCTTGTCATCTCTATTTTTATCACCAGCGATTTCTTTAGTGAAGATAATTGGGTCTCTTAACATTTGATTAATGATACTCTTCATATGTTTTGAAACTACAGTACGTTCACGTTCAGACATTTCTGGTAACTTACGTTCTAAGGATTCAAAAGTATCACTGTGTATTTGTAATGCTTTTTTTCGCATTGCTTGAATGACGGGGACCACACCTTGGACTTGTAACCAGTCTTCAAACTCAGCAGTTGAACCGTCAATCATTGCCTTAATTTTTTCTGCTTCTTGTTCTCTTGTTTCAAGATTTGAATCAACGAGTCCTTGTAAATCATCAACGTTGTACATATACACATTGTCACAGCTTTCAATGGCCGGGTCAATGTCTCTAGGCATAGCGATATCAATTAAAATCAGTGGTGAACCGTTGCGGGTTTCATTTACTCGGTCCATCATTTCTTTATCAATTACAAAATCAGTAGAAGATGTGCTTGAGATCACGATATCAGCACTCTTCAATTCTTTTTCTAGATTCGCTAAACTATCCGCTCTACCATTAAATTTCTGACTTAACTTCTCAGCCTTTTCAATTGAACGGTTAATCACAACAAGGTCTTCAATACCGTTAGATGTAAGGTTTAATAGTGATTCTTCAGCCATTTCACCAGCACCGATTACGAGTACCTTACTCTCTTTAACATTTTGGAAGATACGTTTTGCTAATTCCACTGCAGCATAAGACATAGAAACAGCATTCTTAGAAATATCTGTTTCACTGTGTCCACGTTTAGCAACCGTAATCGCTTCTTTAAATAACTTGTTAAAGATTGTACCTGTCGTATGTTCTTCTTGCGCTCTTAAAAAGGCATCACGAATCTGCCCAAGGATTTGAGTTTCCCCGAGTACGATCGAATCTAAGCCTGCCGTTACATTAAACAAATGTCTAACAGCATCATCTTGAACTTTTAGTTCAGTCATATTTTTAATGCGCTCATAGTCCACACCGAACCAGTCTGCAAGGAATTTTCTCGTATAATAAGCACCCGTATGCTCCTGATCACTTACAACGTAAAGTTCTGTACGGTTACACGTCGATAAAAGCGTCGCTTCTAAGACACTTTTTTGATCTCGTAGTGCATGTAATGCTTCAACGACTTCATTATCTTGAAACGTGACTTTTTCTCTGTCCTCTACACTCGCTTGTTTATAGTTTAAACTTAATGCAATAATATGCACGGTCTTGCCCCCTCAAAACTCTAGTAAAAAAGTATATACACAGTTTTACGAATAAATCATCTCACTATTTACAATAATTCTAATCTACCTATATTTCAAGTCTTCTAGATGAAGTTTTCTAAAGATGTCATAATTTCAGGTAGTTTTTCTTTATTTACAGATGAAAATGGAATAATTGTATCCCCATCTTCTAATTCTAGGTCTTCTTTAATAATTTTAATGTGTTTTTGCAGACGTGATTTGGCGATTTTATCCGATTTTGTCGCCACAATAACCACAGGTAATTCATAATGCTTCAAGAAGTCATACATTAAAATATCGTCTTGTGTTGGTGGATGACGAAGGTCGATGAGTTGGACGACACAGCTGAGATTTTCTCTCTCAGTGAGGTATTCTTCTATCATTCCGCCCCACTTTTCACGCTCTTTCTTAGACTGC
The DNA here is from genome assembly GCF_036665975.1 of Jeotgalicoccus huakuii. NCBI lineage: Bacteria > Bacillati > Bacillota > Bacilli > Caryophanales > Staphylococcaceae > Jeotgalicoccus > Jeotgalicoccus huakuii. The sequence goes on from NZ_JAVIYN010000014.1 coordinate 51,542, forward strand.
TTGGCATAACCATAACCTGGAACGTCAACAAAGACGAACTTATTATCTGCATTGTAAAAGTTTAAGGTGATTGTCTTACCTGGTTTTGAAGATGTCCTTGCGACATTTTTTCTACCGCATATTGCATTAATAAATGAAGATTTACCAACATTAGAACGGCCACTAAGTGCGATTTCTTTGAGTCCAGTTTCTGGATATTGTGCCTTAGACACTGCTGAAATAATGATATCAACATTAGCTGGATTAATTTTCATGTGTTCACTTCCTTTAAAAAAGGCTGTCTATGACGACAGCCTCAAATTATTTATGCACTTTTCTTATCTGATTCAATGGCCTTACCATTTTCATCATATACTTCTGGTTCTTTTTCATCAGTTATCGTTTCTCTAGTGATAACAACTTTCTTGATGTCATCATTAGAAGGTACTTTAAACATAATGTCGACCATGCGTTCTTCGATGATTGAACGAAGACCACGAGCCCCAGTTTTTCTATCAATCGCAAGTTCTGAGATTGCGTTGAGCGCATCCTCTTCAAACTCTAGTTCCACATCATCGATATTCATCATACGAGTGTACTGTTTAACTAAGGCATTTTTAGGCTCAGTAAGAATTGATTTCAATGCTTCAACATCAAGTTCTTCTAAGTTACTAATAATCGGTACACGGCCGATGAATTCAGGAATAAGACCATAAGCTTGTAGGTCATCTGGTCTTACTTTAGCTAAGAGTGCATCCTTATCAGAAAAATCTTCAGATGCTCCGCCGAAACCAATTACCTTATCACCAAGGCGGCGTTTAATGATATCTTCCATACCATCGAAGGCTCCACCTAAAATAAAGAGGATATTTGTCGTATCAATTTGGATAGACTCTTGGTTAGGGTGCTTACGGCCCCCTTGTGGTGGCACACTTGCTGTTGTGCCTTCTAAAATTTTAAGTAAGGCTTGTTGTACACCTTCACCAGAAACATCTCTAGTGATTGATGTGTTTTCACTCTTACGCGCGATTTTATCGATCTCATCGACATAGATAATCCCTTGTTCAGCACGCTCAATGTCAAAGTCAGCAGCTTGAATTAAACGAAGTAGAATGTTTTCAACATCGTCGCCGACGTAACCTGCTTCAGTTAAACTTGTTGCATCTGCGATGGCAAATGGAACGTTTAAAGTACGTGCAAGTGTTTGAGCAAGTAGGGTTTTACCACTACCTGTTGGACCAATTAAAGCAATGTTAGACTTTTGGATTTCCACTTCTTCTTCACTCGCATTGTTGATACGTTTGTAGTGGTTGTACACGGCCACACTTAAGGCACGTTTCGCGTTAACTTGACCAATAACGTACTCATCTAATGCTTCTAAGATTTCTTGTGGTTTTGGAATGTAGTCGAAGACCGCTGTATCGTCTAACTTCAATTCCTCTTGTATGATTTCATAGCAGAGTTCAATACATTCGTTACAAATGTACACACCACTACCAGCAATTAACTTTTTGACTTGTTCTTGATCTTTACCGCAGAATGAGCAAGTAAGATCAGTATCGTCTTCGTTAAATTTAAACATTTATATACACCTCATTCTTAAGTTCCAAGTAAATATACTAGAAAAACAGCGGTAAATCAATTGACTTGCACATTGATGAAAAGCTCCACACTAAAGTGTAGAGCTTCTCTTTCTATTTTTATATTAGAATTTACTCAGCTTGTTTACGGTTATCAACTAAGATGTTTAATGCTTTTTGTAGTTTGACATCTTCTTTAATCATAGATGCATCACCTAAAGCTTTTTTAACATCATCAGCTGGCATACCGAATTGTTCTGCAAGACGGTTCACTTCGTTGTCAACATCTTCTTGTGTGATTTCGATGTTTTCATCTTCAGCGATTTGTCTTAACGTTAAGTTAGTACGAACGCGTTTTAAAGCATCTTCTTTCATTTGCTCACGTAGGGCGTTTTCATCTTGACCAGACAGTTGAGTGTACAGTTCAAGGTTTAAGCCTTGTTGTGAAAGATTAGCTTCAAATTCTTGTAGCATACGATCAGTTTCAGTATCTACCATTGCATCAGGTACATCAATTTCAGCGTTGTCAGCAGCTTGTGCAACTAAGCTTTCTTTTAATGTCACTTCAGCATTTTCTTCTTTTTGTTTTTGAACTTGTTCTTTAAGTTCAGCTTTTAATTCGTCAACTGTGTTTGCGTCACGACCTTCTAATTCGCTCACAAATTCATCAGTTAATTCTGGTGTTTCTTTTTGTTTAAGTGCGCTGACTTTAACTTGGAAGACAGCTTCTTTACCAGCTAACTCTTCAGCATGGTATTCTTCAGGGAAAGTCACAGTAACGTCTTTCTCTTCACCGATTTCCATACCTACCATTTGCTCTTCAAAGCCAGGGATAAATGAGTTAGAACCGATTTCTAGTTCGTAATCGTGTGCGTGTCCACCTTCGAAAGCCTCACCATCAACGAAACCGTGGAAGTCGATTGTCGCGATATCACCATTCTCAACAGTACCTTCTTCTTTAACTACTAAATCAGAGTACTCAGTTAAGATATGATCGATTTGGTGGTCAACTTCTTCGTCAGTGACTTCAGTGTCGATTTCTTCACCTTCAAGACCTTTGTATTCACCTAATTTAACTTCAGGTTCAACTGTAACTGTCGCTTTAAGAATAACGTCTTGACCTTTTTCGATTTGCTCTACATCTACATCTGGTTGAGCAACTGGGTTAATTCCAGCTTCTTCAACAGCTTTAGTGTAGTGTTCAGGTAGAAGAATATCTAAAGCATCTTGGTAAAGTGATTCTACACCAAAACGTTTTTCGAACATTTGACGTGGTACTTTACCTTTTCTGAAACCAGGGATAGAGATATCCTTGGATACTTTTTTAAATGCTGCATCTAAAGCAGTGTCTAATTCTTCACTAGGAATCGTGATTGTTAAAATTCCTTCATTTCCTTCTTGCTTTTCCCATGTTTGAGACATAATACAATTTCCTCCATCAAGTCGTTATTTTCAATTAACCAGTATATTATAACATATACTTAAGTTGTTTCAAATCATTGAATTACTGCTCATTTTCAAGCATAAATCTATCAATTTTTTCAATCCACTCTATCGCCTTTTGCTCTGCCTGTTCTACACTCTCTTGACCAAGCATTTCCTGTAGATATTGCGCGTAAGCAAGCGCCAGTTCGTGGTTTGTGAATTTTGGTTTAATCGGATAGATATATAAGAGATGTCCATACAGCATGTTTTCTGCTGCATCCTTAATAGATGGATTTGTGGCATCCAATATATCATATAGTTCGTCTAAAACTTCATTCACCAAGTAAAAATCTTCTAAGCTCGGTAGTTTCGCTGGTACGACAGTCGTTGAAATATTAAATTTCTTAACTTTTAGCTTATCATTGTCGTTTATGCTCCGCAAATATAAGAGCATTTGAGTGTAGACCATCGGCTCAGTTTCGGTTTTTATCTCGTCTAAGATTAAAGATTTATATGAGATATCAGTAAGTTCAGTAATATCCTCTAAAAACTCAATCTTATCGATGAAATCATAACCTTGATATTCTTTTTTTGTTACCTTATCTCTTTTGACAGGCTCACGGTAGAAGACATTTAATTCATGACGCGCATGACCGAGACGCTGTTGAACTAAGAGTCTAAATTCATGTGGTAAGTCTTCCTTTAAAAGCTGTTCACAATACTGAATAACCTCTTGGAATCGTCCCATACCTGTCAATGCCTCTAGCATGAAATCCATGTGAGTTTCATAATTTCCTAAGCCGCGGTTCATTCTCATAAGTGCATGATCAATGACACTGTGATAAGCATCTAAGTTTAATAGCGCCTCATAATATAACTCTTCTAAATAATCACTAGGCTCTGTCAATTCAATATATTTCCGATAAGTTTGGACGTACTGATTATCTTCACCTTGATCAAAATAAGACTTTAAATCACGCTCGAACTTTGAAATAAAACGTTTATGTGTCGATATCTTATTGTCCATAGGCATCACGTATAATTAATTCACTCCATGATTCATATGGAGACATCGTTTCCAATAAATCATTTTCCACCCAGTTCAATTCAATCGTATCCGCCTCTTTGTTGACGATTTTTTCCTTATCCACTTCAACTTTTAAAACTAACCCAATGTGGACCTTGCCTACTTCGTTATCATCATCGTTGATTAAACCGTGAATTTCAATGTTTTTTACATCCTGTTCAGTTAAACCAACCTCTTCGTTTAACTCACGTGACGCGTTAATGCGAAGTTTATCTTCAATAGTAGAAACATCTTCAACATCGTTCATATGGCCACCAACACCAATCGATAACAAGCCGTGCAGTCTCTCTTCACCGCCACCCGTTAAGCGTTTGTAGACAAGCGTTTCGCCTTGATTGGCAATAATACAATAGCTGATCAACTGCTTGTAAGACGGATCCTCTTCCATATCCCCGCGGCGTTTTACTTGGAATTCTGAGAACTGTTTAACAATGTTCTTGTAACGATTATCATCCTTAGAGATAAAACCATTAAACGCATTTTCTTCGTTATCAAATAAAGTATTTCTATTTACGACTAGTATTTGTTCATCAAATTTACTCATGATAAGTCTCCTCACAGTTGAATCATAATGAATATATTTTTCATCATTTTCGACAATTATAATAACACAATTCAATATTGCTTACGAGCTATATACAATAACACTAATGTCGTAAAAAGTCACACCCCTATTGCGATTGTTATGAGTTTAGGTATTTATCGGGATCCTCTTGGAGACCCTGGTAGGTGATTTGGATTGATTCTTTGTATTGGTCGTCATGTATAATGACAGTCCGTTTGTCATAATGTGTGTCTCGTACTTTTGCACCAAAACTTGGTGTAGCAGAAGATCCGGTGTGTGGATCAGGGCACTGTCATCTCGTACCGTTATGGGCACATAAATTAGGAAAGAAAGATATTGTAGCTTATCAAACATCAAAACGCGGTGGGACATTAGTTTGTACTTAATTATGAAGATACTGTTGAAATTTCAGGTCAGGCTCAGCTATTCTCAACCTCAATACTAAACATATAAAGATAAGCCCTTGAAGTTTTACTTCAAGGGCTTATCTAACTATGAATAAGAAAGCTTTTCATCCGCTTCTCTCTTAATGCCTCTAAATCCAAAATGAATAATAGCCAGTGTGATTAACTGTGACAACGTCTTAAATACTAATTGACCGAGCATTGCATATGGCACTTGCTCCCAAGTTAGGATGCCTGTAAACAATGGTGATAGTCCAATTAAAATAAACACAACACTATCAACGAGTCCACCTAATATTCCAGATAACATAATTCTGTTGTAGAAGCTGAGTTTAAATCTTGTAAAGATTTCTGTATCAACCACTTCTGATAAAACAAATGACAAACTTGATGCAATCGTGATTGGTAACATATCTCCGTAAAATATGGACATCAGTATGGATATACCTAATCCAATAGCAATGATGTAATATGTTTTTCTTCGTCCGAATTGTAGTTGTACTAAGTCTCTAAAGACGAATGTCAGTCCTACGAAAACTGTCCCCCACGGTATGATGAATATGCCTAAAACTAATGGTGCAAAATAAGCGGTAATAAAGTTAGCGATAACGATTGCTAATATATATAAGACAGGTCTTAACATGATTTTCCTCGATTCTAGATTTTATATATTTAATAAACATTCATTATATATTATATTGTGAATAACAAAAAGATGAGGATGCATTTCTACAATTTTGTAGATTACCATCCTCAAACTTCTCCTACTAATTATCTTTCACATGCCCAGCCGTCTTTATCTCTATCCATCTTCGGTTGGTAATCTGCATGATCACTTGAAACGCCATTCGGATGAACTGCCCTTAACTCAGTACAGTTATTAAAGAACTGTCCGCCGCCAGTATCTGCTGGTGGTGCTGTTATCGCATTATTTGTCGTCGAATCACTATTGCTTGGACTAGTTTCAACAGCAGGTTCACTCACGACTTCCTCTTCACTTTCTGAGTTAAACCCTTCTCCACCTTCATTGACATAGCCTGGTATAGACCAAATACCAATTTGCTGATCTTTGGCAATTTGTTCTGCAGCTCTAAATTCGTCTAAATATTTTTGTTGTTCATAAATGTAACCTACTCGTGCGAGCCCTTCTTCTAGTAGAACTTCATGAACATTAGTATCCCCAACATATAAATAAACTAATTCTCGATCATAATGATCCGTCTTCGCACCTTCATCATACTCGATATATAATTGTTCTCCAGAATTGAGTAGTTCAGTTAGCCTAGCTGAAGCTTCTGGACCAAATGGTTCAACGGGTTTATTTGGATGCACAGTTTCAGGTGTATCAATAAGCAATAATCTTAATTTCAATTCTTCATTTTGTTCATTTAGTACGTTTACTGTGTCTCCATCCACTACCCTATAAAGGGTAACAGGAATTAATCCTTCTTTACTTGTCTCTTTTTCAGCTTTTTCCTTTGCAAGTCGTTCCTTTTCTTCTCGCTCTTTTGCTTTTTTCTCAGCAGCTAATCGTTCTTGTTCTTCTTTTTCATACTTTTCTTTTTTGGCTTTCTCTTTATCTGCCTTCTCTTTAGCAAGTTGTTCTTCTTTCTCTTTTTGCTCACGCTCAGCTTTTTCTTTAGCTGCGAGTGCTTCAGCTTCTTGTTTTTCTTTTTCTGCTAATTCACGTTGTTTATCCTCTTTATCATCACTATCTTCTTGTGTTACTTCCTCATCGACAGCTACTGTATTCTCTACTTTTTCACCAGCTGTTGATTCACTTGAAAAAGTTTCGATTGAGTCGTCTGTCACACCAAAGAATATGAATAATGTGACTAACAGAATTAAACTATTGCGGTTAATTCTCTTAAAATTATTTTGTTTTTGTGTATTCTTTTGACGTCTAGCAGTAAGTAGACTTGTTATGTAACTGATTAATACAAATAGTAATAAAGCTAACCAAAAATCTTGCATCCCTACACTTGATGAAATCAAAGTGATCAATAATAGGAAAATAATACTAAAACTAATGCAAAAAATAGATGCACCTAACATCAATTTTTTGTCATCTCTAAGTTGACCATTTTCCATATATGGCTCTTTGTTTTCATACAATGTAGCCAGATACACTCCATAAACCACATATGAAATAATAAAACTTAGTACCGCTAAAAATAGAAAAAATCCTAGCAATCTGCTCCCTCATTTTCAATATAATGTATATTATTATACCATTGAAAATGTATTTAGAAAACGAAATATTCACGTAGATTTAGATTAATAGTGTAAATTTAGGTAATTAAATTTTGGAGATAAATTAGTATAATATATTTATTTTCTCCTCATTAACATAACTATTGAAATCAATGAAGTAATCATTTTGCCAGTTCTGTGTTCGCATAGCAGTTTTATTTAATTCATCTTCCCATGAAGGATATACTCTCATGGCCATTTTACCTTTAATATTATCCTTACTAATTATTTGTTTTTCTAGTAGCACCTCTCTAGGAAAAATGAATTGTCTTTTTTTATCTTGATCCAATACTGTCACTATTAACTTTTCAGGGGTTTCTTCCCAAGTATATGGTCGATTCTTGTTATTCTTATCCTTCGTCCAAAATACTACAAAGTAACCTTTTTTATTTTCTGTCTTTTTAGCCATTCTGTTTCTATATTTTTGTTCCCCAATATAAAAATTACAGCTTTCATATTCAGTATTAAATGGTTCAGTTTCAATCGTATTTATTTCTGGTAATCCCACTGTCTCTATAATTTTTTTCGTAAATAATACAGATTCAAACATTATTTCATAACTCCTTCTAATGGTCATTTATATATATTAACCACACTCATCATACATCAAAATCAAGATATTAAATCATACATTCATCACAATTCTTTGTATTTCAAAAGAAAAACAGGACGTTTTTATACGCCCTGTCAGAGATTTTATACTTAGTTTTTAACTGCTACCCATATTTCACTATAAGCGACATTTTTATTATCTTCATTAAATTTAGTGAAAGAAAACATCGGTATATCAGCTAAATCATATTCTGATTCTGGTAGCCATTCTGAATAAATTTTTGCGTAAGTATCTTGTAAAACTTTTGGAAATTCACCTTCATTTTCAAAGACGATCCACTTACTTTTATCGATATTAATGACATCAAGCTGATCGCTTATATTATCTACTGTCGTCAAGACACCAATCATATGGGTTAAATCGCCTTCTTCTTTGATAAAATCTTCATCTGCATCATACGAAACATTCACCACTTCTTTCGGTTCAATGTTCTGTACATCATGCATTTCTTTCCTTTGTGACTCCGTAATACTCTGTGCTAATTTTTCTATTTCCTTATTAACACCCTCATATTGCATAGGTACGCGTTTTTGAATACCCACTATTTTAAATACAGGTTGCTCCACAATTCTCGTTTTCATGTCTGTTCCTCCTTTTGTACTTATTGAAAAGGAAAGCTTAGGAAATGAAATTAAAACTTGTTCCTCAGCTATTTGAGAAGGCAGATACCCACTCCAAGATTTAAATGCTCTTGTAAACCCATCAACTGAGTAACCATATTTAGTTGCTACACTTGTTACTGCTTCATTGTTTAATAAATCAATGTTTGCAAAATGCAGTTTTCTCTTCTTTATATATACAGATAAACTCATGCCACTAAGAAAAATGAATAATTTTTTATAATGCTGTCCGAGCAATCCCACAAAATTTGAAATCTCACTTAAACTTAAATTGGATGTTAAATTCTCATCTATATAATCAATGGAATCATTCAGCTGCTTTAATATCATTTCCATCACCTTCTTTCTATATATTACTCATATACAATTGGAATCACTCGACATTACTTATATATATTTTATCGTATCTTGTTGTGTAGTTATCGTTACTTGAATGAAGAAATATGTTAATTTCACAATAAATAATAACAATTTTGGATAATTTAATATAATAAAACTTGCTGTGAGAATTAATACGGTAAAAATACAATGCAGTTTTGAGTTTTTATGTTTCATCATAGTATGTTAAATAACTAGGGCTATGCCCTATTATTTATAAAGTAAATTTACATATATTAGAATTATAAGAGGATTATGTTATGTCAGAGCAAGAAATGAAGTCACAGAAAAAACGTGGCGGATGTTTGAAATGGTTCATCATCATTTTATTAGTACTTGTACTAATGGGAGGTTGCATTGCTGTAATTGGTGGTGGTGATAATGCAACAAATACTACATCAGATGATGCTGATAACCAATCAGAAGAGTCTACTGATGAAAGTGAAGCTGAAGATACTGAGAAAGTTATTGAAGAAGAAACAGAAACTTCTGAAAGTAACTTATCTAGTGGAGATTCTGTAACAATTGATGATATTACTTTCACATTAGACGATGCGTACTACACAGATGAAAGAAATGAGTTTGCAGAAATTCAGCCAGATAATGTTCTAATGCTAGATGTAACTATACAGAACAACACTGATCAAGACTACCCTGTTGGTATGGATATACAATTGTATGTAGATGGTGGCAAGGCTGAAACTTATCCAGTAGCCACTTTAATGGATGGCGTATCTGCTGGACGTTCAATCTTAGGACAGCAATCCTTCGCTATTATAGGCGAGCCTTCTGAAATAGAATTAGAATTTTCACCTTTCATGAATTTTAGTGGTGAAAAAGCAATATATACCGTTACACCTGAATAAAATAATAAATTTAAGCAAGTTATAACGTTTTAACTCATTCTCTCATTAAAAAACTTATGCTAAATATATTCTTAATTTACATTTGTTTATTATTATAGACAAACCGCCTTGATGTCTTTCAAGGCGGTTATTATAATAAAAAATAAATACTGTTGCTGTTCTATGTTAAATTGTAATTATAGGGTATAAATGAAGTGCTACCCAAAAATTGAACTTTTAGATTTAGGCTGATTTTAAGGTATGTTTCCTGAATTACTCAGGCGATATGCCTTTTAATTTTATCATCTAAACAAAACTTTAAAGAATTCGTTGATTTAGGTGAATTTCAATTTCTGTATTGACCTTTACGTTACGCATACCTCTACAATCGATTTATCAGGAGGTGACAAAAATGGAATTTTATCAAATGCCAATGTTTAACAAGGTACTAGTAAAAGATATTGAGAAGTCTGAGAAATGGTATGAGAAAACACTCGGTTTTAAAAGTGTCTTTAAATTTAGAAACGACAAAAACGAAGTGCTTATGAATCATTTAAGGGTTGAGAAATATCAGGACTTAATGCTAATTTCTAGTGATGATTTTGAAGTTGGTAATTCAATATATTTAAATATACTAATCAACGACATTGAAGATAAAGCTCAAAGTATTTCACAGAAATTTGTAGTGTCTCCATTGGAGGAACTACCTTGGAACGCAAAGGAAATGACTATTAAAGATCCAGACGGTCATTTAATCACGCTTACGCAATCAAATATTAGTGATGCAGATTTTGAAAAACTAATGAATCAAACTTCAAAGGAATTTTAAGTACTAATTTGCACCATTATCAATTAGTAAAGACCTGCCTGAGTAGGTAGGTCTTATTTAGATCTGATTGTATGATGATACTTTGTTTGTTAATCAGATATTCAATTTGACATAATAAATTAAGTAATCATTTGTTTTATTTGAGTTGTTACGTCAATGAGTTCTGAATTATTTTTTAGAGTATTTTTATTACGTTGTTTAGGATGGAATGGATATCCTTTTGAACTCAAATATGTCGCAAAAAATTTACTTTTATTAAAGACTGCTTTTAATTCTTTAATTTCTTCTGAATTATTGCCTTCAAATAGATAGTGGAAATATTTATTTCCTTTACCACCTCAACCTACATATACATCCTCACATTTATTTAACATATACATGAAAGCCTCTTTTTGCTCATCATCTTTTACTGCTTCAAAAACGACTTGAACATCAGATAATTTTGTTGAGTCTGGTTCTATTATCGGTATGATATTTACTACGCACATTCCGTCATAGTGGTTATTTATTGCATAGTCTATTAACAACTCTATAGTTGCATCATTTTTTATTGCATCAGCACGACTAGGGTTCATTAGTATTGACCCCAAAATTTTATCGCCTGATTTCCAATTTCTTTCTATGAAGTACCTTTTTGTTCGTGATTCATTAAATCATGCCTTACCGGTACCTGTTTCTATTCCCATTCTGTTCTCCACCTTCATTGCCTCACTTATGCTGTAGGTCATATTCTCTCTCCTGCAGCTCTTCGAGAATTCTTTGTTTCTCTGGATTATTTCGTGGTTTATCGAATGCACGCATTCCCGGGTAGTAGCTAGGATTAACACGTTTGGCTGCTTGAAGTCCACGCTCTCTTCTTTCTGCATTTCTTTTACGTATATCTGACAGTTTTGCAGTTTTCACCAAAATCCCTCCACTCTCTTTTATATCAGCTTATGTAACTAATTATACAACAGGTCAATAATTAATGAAAATTTACAGGAGTAATTTTATAAATCAAAAAACCCTTACGTCCACTAAGGGCGTAAGGGTTTTCTGATTTATAATTAGCGTCCTGGGAGGGATTATTCTTTCCCACCATATCAACGTTTCTAAGGCTAGATTGACATAATATTGACATGGAGTTTATTTCTTGAATTGTTTCTTCTATATCTTTCATTCTATTCATAAAAATTCATATGTGGCTTTTCTTCTTTATAATAATCTAACCTATCTTGTAATGTACCTGTATGTAGTTCTAACTTGTGTCCATCTGGATCAGTGAAGTATATTGATTTTTTATCTCTTGTATTTCTTTTACGTCCTTCTAAAATATTCACATTGTTATCTTTTAACCATTGGTGCCATTCATCAAATTCACTTTCTTCAATAGTAAAAGCCATATGAGTATACGAGTATTGGATTTCATTTCTAGGTATATCTTTTTCTTCATTTAATGCTAACCATAAGCCACCTAATATGAAATAGGCTGTTTTATCACTCTCTACTAAAATTTTTGCCTTTAAAATGTCTTTATAAAAGATAATAGATTGATTAATATCTGATACAGAATATGTAACGTGATTAATTGATTGAATCATTAAAAGCCTCTACTTTCTTCATTAATATTTATCATTTCATTCTTTTAATTTATAGAACATTCTAACATAAATGAATATATAATGATCAAGCCACCTCTTCCCAGGTGGCTTTTGTTCATGTACACTATTTTTGTATATTTTACAATTCCCACTTATGGTAGGGACTCTCCAATTTAAACGTCAGGTTTTTCTGTTACCTGCCAACTGGTAAGCCCTTATGTCTTACATTAGTATCAAGTTTTAAAGTAACTTGCAACTTAGCTATAAACCGAGTAGATAAATAGCTTGATCGTTTACATCTTCATTATACCACATTTGCTCATATAAACGAATTTTAAAGAATTCGATAAATTAGGTGAATTTCAATTTCTGCGTTGACCTTTACGTTACGTCAGCCTCTATAATCAATTTATGAGGAGGTGATAAAAATGGAATTTTATCAAATGCCAATGTTTAACAAAGTACTGGTAAAAGATATGGAGAAGTCGGAGAAATGGTATGAGAAAACACTCGGTTTTAAAAGTGTCTTTAAATTTAGAAACGACAAAAACGAAGTGCTTATGAATCATTTAAGACTTGAGAAATATCAGGACTTAATGCTAATTTCTAGTGCTGATTTTGAAGTTGGTAATTCAATATATTTAAATATATTAATCAACGACATTGAAGATAAAGCACAAAGTATTTCACAGAAATTTATTGTGTCTCAATTAGAGGAGAAACCATGGAATGCAAAAGAAATGACTGTTAAAGATCCTGACGGGCATTTAATCACACTTACACAATCAAATATTAGTGATACTGATTTTGAAAAGCTGATGAATCAAACCTCAAAAGAATATTAAAGTTTTAATTGTAACAGATGAATTAGTAAAGACCTGTCTGAGTAGGCAGGTCTTTTTATATCCAATCATACCTTCTAACCTCGTATATATGCTTAAACTCTACATATATTAAGTTAGCCCCTTTACTCACTGTAACCACTCTACTCCAGTCGTCTATATGCTCTACCTTGCACTCGATCTGGTGCTCATAACCACCACTCCAGTAACGCAATACAACATTACAGTCTAATAAGTTACGTAGCTTCAACTCTAACTCCTGCATTAAGTCCTCGGTTAATGAAGGTTCTGGCATGTGGAGTTGTGACTCAATCATCTTGTCTACATTCTCATACTGCTCAGGCATGGTCGCAAATGGTGCCCACTTTACCATAGTTCTACCTTGTGGAATGTTACTGTTCAGCTCAGATTGTGGGAACTCACGATAGTCCATATAATCACCTCTTGAGTAATTATATCGAACGTATGTTCTATGTGTAAAGATAAAAAATAAGCCTCCGAAGAGGCTTACCAATAAGGGTCACGTACTTAACATACGCTTAGAATCTTTTCGACCTACTTACTGTTAAAACGGACATCATGCCGTTAATTAAATAATATCACTCTTTTGTATTTTTATCAATTTTCTATCTTTCTTCTTCTGGTTTTAGGACTATTATATACTGCCTTATCTGGAAGTTTTAAGCAATATTTTGTTTTTAAGTATTCTGACCCGCACTTAGGATTATCCTTAAATCTTTTGTATTTTGTATTAGCTATCAAATCTGCTAACTGAATCATCCTGTCATCTTTTGAATCTAGATATTTTACTTTGAACTGCGATAATATGTATGGCATAAAATCCCAATAAAATTGCTGACTATAAAATTCACCCAGTTTTGACCAATACTTGTTTAAATAATGTTCAAAATCTACCAATCCTGCTTCACTATTAAACACTTCATTATCTATCCTTAAATGCACCACATCTTCTTTTGTGAATGTTTCTTTTCTAAAGACTTTTTCAATCATTCTTCTGATTAAATATTGTTTATGCCTTTTAACAGATGCTGGATCTTTGAAGTTCACGAATTTTAATTCACTATTTTTTGTCATAACAAAATACTGTTTTATCCCATCAATTTCACCGAGGATTTGGAGTAACTTTTTTCTATCTTTACCACTTAAATGGAAACCTTTAATTTCGCCTTTAATTTTTCTTTTTCTACAGAATGCGTTTACCTTGTTTTTTGCTTCTTGAATCGCATCAGGACCATCTACATACAAGCATCCATATATAAAATATTCATGTCTTTCGTTATTAGATAATTGACCTGAATCGTCAATAAAAATAAATTTATCCATCTCACTACAGCTCCTTACATATAATTTAATGTATATGTAAAAAATTTGTAAGACGGAACATGTATTCTGTTGTTTAGATACAGAAACAAAAATAACCCCTCTTCCTAAATGACTCAGGTTAAATATTATCTATAATCTCTCTTTTGTTATAATAACAATCGAATAATTATTGGGAGGAATACAGATGAACGCTACTGAATTTCAACAATGGGTGGAAGAATATTATAAAAGTCGTGGATGGTCAGATCTAGATATTTTTATAAGAATTGGCTTTCTTGCTGAAGAAACCGGAGAAGTTGCTAGAGCCATCCGCTCTTTAGAAATCGGTCGAGATCGACCGGATGAAGAGAAAGAGTCCTACGCAGAAAATAGAAACGAATTAATTGGAGAGCTTGGTGATGTCCTCGCGAATGTATCTGTAATCGCAAATAAATACGATATTTCTTTAGAAGAAGTGTTCAAAGCTCATACTGATAAGTTAAATGATAGATATTCAATAAATTAAATTATGTATAACCGCCAGGCGATGAGCTCCGGCGGTTTTTATGGTTGTTCAAGCCATATATTGTATCTGCATAGAAATGTTTTTAAAATAGGGTAATCGGAAAATAGTGTGGAATTTTTTATCTGAACCCCTCTTTTTACTATTCCCCCCCGTTAACTTAACAAGGATTTACTTTTTAACGAATAAAAGCTAAGTCATCATTGGCAAGGGCGTCATTTAACCATTGAGGATGCATTTTCAATAAGTCTCTTGGTAAACTTTGTTGTTCAAAAAATTGAATTTCTTGTGACTCAGAAGAATTACATCGTAGTTCACCCCCAGTAATTTCAGCAAGAAAACAAGTTGTTATAAAATGCACTACTCTTCCATTTGGATAAGTAAAAACCTGAGAATCAGGCTCAGAGTACACACCTATAAGCTTTTTAATTCTAATATCTAAATTGGTTTCCTCTTTTATTTCTCTAATAGCTGCTTCAGAAACTGTTTCCCCTATTTCTATATGGCCTGAAGGAATACCCCAAAGTCCTACATCGGACCTTTTTTGCAACAAAACTTGGTTCTCCTCATTCAAAATAATAACTGCAACACCAGCTTTCAAATCATCGATCCTTTTCATACGATAAATACCTCCTAAATAATAAAAAAAGAGCCGAAGAGAAAGATTTCAACGCATAACAACTACGCTGAACCTTCCCCCTCGGACCTTTTATGTCAATAGGTGCCTTTTACATATTGTAAAAGATGTAGCCCTCGGTCACTGACCTACCTAGATAGCGGAACCCTAGCTACAGTTTTCTATTTCATTTTTATGATACCACAATTACTTAGAAAATAAAAGATACTCTTCAACTAGCCTGACCTTAGTTTAGCAAAAATCTACCAGCTATAATGTTTTTCCACACGATAATCCGAATACCCTTAAAATACTTGTGTAATGTGTTTGTTTAACTAAATGTACCCCAGTCTTTACCAACTTCGCCAGTTTTACTATTCCATGTTTTCACTGGAATATACTTACGTTTACCACTTACCGTGTAACCTAACCAAATGTGACCGTCCTGACGAACAATCTCGTCATAGTTACACTTCCAACCAGGATTCGCCCAACCACCTTCAGGTGCTGATCTAAATGGACTGCCAAAGCGACTCATAACTCTAGTGCTACCGTTTTTCCATGTGCCTTTTTTCTTCATATACTGTGTACCATATTTATTTTTCTTCCAGCCACCAGTATTCACTAATTCCTTCTTGCTTGCCGGTTTAGCAGATGGCTTACTAGCCACTGTACCTTTATTTAACGCATTGAGATGTGCTTGTACACGGTTTCTGAATGCTTGATAAGTGCCTGTAGCGTGCATCTTGTGTGGACAGTCTTTGCCTGACCAGTCATAGTGTCTTTTCAGTCTATCCATTCCCCAACCGTATTGTTTAAGCACGTGAGCGATATATAGTGCTGCGTTTTCCTCTGCCGCTTTATATCTGGCTGATTTAGAGCCTGAATATCCATTATCCATTGAGTAACAAATTTCGATACCGATTGAACGCATATTCCCATTACCCATACCATCCCCTGAGTGCCAGGCTGTGCGATTAAACGGGATAAGTTGTACTGCTTCTTTATCGTCAATAGCTACATGATAGCTCACTTTCGCTAGATATCCATCATATCGGCGACCAATTATTACTCGTAATGCGTAACTCTTAATTAGTATTATACTTATGCGTTTTGCGTAAGTCAACACTTTTATTACGCTTTTTGAAAAATATATTTCTCTATACGCATTAAAACGCTACAATAAGAGTAAATTCACATATGAAAGAGTGTTAAATATGGATGTTAATCGTTTGATTTCTTTAAGAGAAGGTAAAGGGTGGTCTAAGACAGAAGCTGCTAGACGTTTGAACATTGCCAATAGCACATATTCTGGTTATGAGTACGGTCATCGTAAGCCTGACAATGAGATGCTAGTGAAGATATCCGAACTCTACGATGTGACTACAGATTATTTATTAGGTAAAACTGATAGTGAAAACTTTTCATCTGACGACTTCGACTCCTTCATGTTCGACGACAAAGAAGCATTCGATAGCCTACCAGATGATGTGAAGAAAGAATTGATCCGTGAGATTAATGAGAAGATTGAGTTCTTGAAGTATAAGCAGAATAAAGATAAGTAGGTGTTTGTATGGATTGGAAAAAGTTTTCTAAAGGTGAAACCACACAAAAGAATGAAAAAGTTTCTTTTAAAGAAGTTCGTGAATACGAAAAGAATAAACGTGTAGAAAACAAGAAAGAACCATTAAATAAACACGGATTTGATAACCCTACCGACGTAACTAAACACTCTTACCAATCACAGAATATGATGGCTTCGTTCGATAAATTTTATAATGCTTTTGGTATGTTGACATTCAATATGGAAAAGCAAGCCACATTCAATTACTACAACAATCAACTTAAACAATCATTTATGTTAGCTGCACAGAACGATGAATTGATTAAGCAGAACGATAAAATAATTGAACAAAATGATGAAATCATCAACCTATTAAGCCAAATAGCTGATAAGTAACAACCAACTGACCATTGGTTTTATACAGTGGTCAGTAATTTTTTAAACTTTAAACCGAACATATGTTCTAAAATAAAGGGGTTTTGACATGAGAATCGAACAGAAAGTTAATGACATCGTGGATTTATCCATATTAGATGTACACGATCTGAATATAGAACACCTAGCGTACATGTTTGATGTACACATACTGTATAACCACCAATCCAACTTTTATGTACAGAAGGCAAGCGTAGACATTATCGGGCTTAAATTCGATAAAAAGCATGAGATGTTCAAAGCATTCTGCCATGAAGCAGGACACATGTTTTTACACGCCACACATCAACACAATATGCCTAGAGCATACAACGAGTACCAAGAAGCAGAAGCTGAAAAGTTTGGACTACTCCTACAGATGCCAGAAAAGCTAATCACCAAAAATAGACTCTATCAGGCAACGGATTTAATGGCGTATTTTGGCGTTTGTGAGGACGTTGCACTTAAAAGGATAGATATGCTAGTCAATCATTCTAAAGTCTCTGGAATACAGTTTTAGGAGGGATACAATGGAACCGAAGAAGATAAATGGTAAGTGGGGATTTGATTTTTCATATAAAAACAAACGGTATAGACAGCAAGGTTTTGCGACTAAGAAAGAAGCTAAAATGGTTATAGAAAAGATACTAGAAAATCCTATTAAACAACAAAATAAATATGCTCATCTAAACTTCGCTCAATACTTTACCTTGTGGGTAGAAACGTATAAAGAGAAGTACGTCACTCATAAAACCTATTTGAGATACTTTAATGCTCTTAGAAAGTTCCTACTCTACTTTGGTGATAATGTACGTCCTAATGATGTCACACAACGTGAATATCAAGAGTATATTAATCAACTAGGCGAACAATATACATTAGGTACCATGAAGAAAGATCATCAAGCAATCAGAGCATGTTATGAGCAGGCAGTCTACGATGGAATCGCAAAACGTAATCCTACATTTAATGCTCGTTTAGAAAGTGAGATTGAAGATATGCCTGAACATGTTAAGTTTATGGAAGATTTTGAGTACGAGAAGTTAAAAGAAGTCATTAAAGAAATGAATACACCAAGCGGATTATTTTTATTCATCTTACATGTCACAGGTGCTAGATTTGGTGAAGTAAGTAATCTAAGATATGAAGATTTTGATTTTGAAAAGGAAACGATATTTATACGTGGTGGTAAAACGATAAATGCTAAGCGCACAGTGGAATTATCATATGAAGATAGCAAATATATTAAAGAACAAATAGAAGCTCTTAAAATCAATTTAAATGGCACATTCCTCAAACGATCTAACACTGCTATTAAACAGCACTTTAGAAAAGCATTAGACAATGGTGACATCAAAGGACATAAAGTCCTACACTCTCTCAGACATACACACATTACCTACTTAATCGATAAAGGTGTCGATGATGAACATGTATCAAAACGTGTTGGACATGCGAACATAAATATTACACGTGAATTCTATGGACATCGTTTTAATAGTTCAAAAGAACAATCAGAAAGTGTCGTTAAAGATATCCTAAATTCTATAGAAAATAATGATACCCCATAAGGGTATGTGTTTCGTTGACAGAATATTGACAGCTATATTCACTTTTAATCACTTCAAATCACATGACAAA